>CAZSQE010000134.1:0-5998 GCA_964608905.1 uncultured bacterium
CGCCAGCGGGGCGATCGAGAACCCGGAGCTGTTCGAGCGGCTGCGCGCGGTGCGCAAGCGCCTCGCCGACGCCGAGGGCGTGCCCGCCTACATCGTCTTCAGCGACGCGGTGCTGCGCGAGATGGCGAAGCAGGCGCCGCGGTCCCGGGGCGAGCTGCTCGCCGTCTCCGGCGTCGGCCCGGTCAAGCTCGAGCGCTACGGCGAGGCCTTCCTCGAGGCGTTGCGGCAGGGATAGGCCGGCCCCGCACGCTCTGCTAGCATCCCGCGCATGAGCACCGGGGCCCCCCTGCCGTCGATGCCCGTCTGCGACCTGCACCTGGACACCGTGCTGGAGATCCAGGGCGGCGCGGACCTGTGTTTCGGGAACCCCGAGGGGCACGTCGACCTCGCCCGGATGCGCGCGGGCGGCGCCGGACTGCTGGTCTTCGCGTGCTTCGTCCCCAACGTGCTGCCGCCGGGCCGGGCGTTCCGCGAGACGACGGAACTCCTCGACCTGATCGACCGCACCTGCCAGCAGCTGTCCGACGACCTGCAGAAGGTCGAGGCCGCGGCCGACGCCGAGGCGGCGTGCGCCGCCGGCAGGGTCGGCATCCTGCCGGCCGTCGAGAACGGCCACGCCATCGAGTCGGACCTCGGCAAGCTCGAGAGATTCCGCCGGCGGGGCGTCCGCTACATGACGCTCACCCACGCGCGCCACCTCGAGTGGGCGGCCTCGTCGGGCGAGCCCTGGACGGGCTCCAGCGGCCTCACGGCCTTCGGCCGGGAGGTCGTGCACGCGATGGAGAGCCTCGGGGTGATCGTGGACATCTCGCACGTGCACGAGAGCACCTTCTGGGACGTGGCCCGGATGGCGCGCAAGCCGTTCATCGCCTCGCACTCCTGCGCCGCCGCCCTCTGCCCCGTGCCCCGGAACCTGACCGACGACCAGATCAAGGCCGTGGCGGCGTCGGGCGGGATGGTCGGCATCAACTTCTTCCCGGGCTTCCTCGACCCGGACTACTTCGCCGGCGACGCGAGCGCGCTGGAGCGGTTGTACGCCGAGCTGCAGCGCATCGAGGTCGAGCACATGGACGACCCGGTGCGCCGGATGGCGGAGTTCCACCGGTGCGGCCGGGCCACGCGCGAGAGCCGGGGTCCCGCGAGGGCCGACCTCGACCTGCTGGTCGCGCACGTCCGGCACGTGGTCGACCTGGTGGGCGACGAGCACGTCGGGCTCGGGTCGGACTTCGACGGCCTGTTCGAGCTGCCGCGCGACGTGCCCGACTGCTCGGCCTACCCCCGCATCCTGGAGCGGCTCGCCGGGACAGGCCTGAGCGAGGAGTCGGTAAGGAAGATCGCCTGGGGGAACTTCCTGCGGGTGCTGCGCGCGGCCGACGCGTGAGGGAGCCGCGGCGAGCCGGGCCGCCTACTCGTAGCGCACGTCGTCGAGGTGGAACGTCACCGGCCGGCCCTGGCCCGCCAGCGTCCAGAAGAACCCCGTCTTGATCCGCTGCAGGGACTTCCCGCCCAGGCCGATGCGGTACTGCTTCCACTCCGTCGAGAGCGTGACCTCGACCTCCCCCTTCGCCGTGTCGGCGTACTTCTTGTCGCGGCCGAGGAGCCCGAAGCCGAACCTCACCCGCTCGCCGCCCCGCGCGCCGCGCGCCCAGAACGTGAGCTGCCTGGCGCCCGAGAGGTCGAGGCCGCCCGGCTGCTCGCCCCAGTCGTTCGCCGGGTGCTGCCAGGCCACGCCCGCCCATCCGCCCTCGTAGTCGTAGTCGAACCGCGTGCAGGTCGCGCCGGCGTGCGGCCGCTCGGCGCACTTCTCGTCCATCGTCACCGACCTGGTCTCGCCCATCCAGCCCGAGGGCACGTAGCCGGAGCGCGCCCCGTCGCCCACGACGACGAGGGGCAGCCGGGCCGCCACCGCCTCGATCGGCGTCTCCGGCCCCTGCACCAGGAGCGGCACGTTGGCCGTCGCCGCCCCGTCATGGCCGTCGCGCAGATAGACGAACAGGCGGTACCTGCCCCCGCCCGCCGGCATCCGCAGTTCCGCCCCGGCCGCGTCCGCCCGGACGATGGCGCGCGGGAACGACGGCAGCTCCGGCTGGTCCACGCCGCCGCTCTCGTACAGCGACGCGTCGCGGGTCAGCACCCACGTGGCCGCGAGCGGGTCACCCTCGGGGTCGCTCGCCTTCAGCACCGCGCGCACGCGGGCCCCGGGCGCGACCTCGCCCGGCCCCTCGAGCGACAGGCTCTCGATGGCCGGGCAGCGGTTCGCGGGCGGGCGGCCCGACCAGGCCTCCGCCAGCGCGTCGGCGGCCGCCAGGCGGCTGCCGTCGGGCAGCAGGATGCCGTACCAGGTCGGCGTCGCCTCCGGCTTCCAGCCCCAGAGGAACGCGTACGAGCCCAGGCAGAGCCCGGAATCCGCCGTCAGCGCGTCGAAGGTCCGGCGGTAGAAGCCCGCCTTCTCCGTGCTCGGCCACTCCTCCACCGCGCCCCAGCCGTTGCGCCCGATCTCCCACGTCCCCGGCGCGCCGTACTCGCACACCACGTAGGGCTTGGCGCCTCCGGCCTTGCGGTACCGCTCGGGGATCGACGACGCGCCGCCGTAGCTGTTGATGCCCACGATGTCCACGTTCGGGCAGTAGCGGTGCACCGACTCCACCCGCTTGCCGCCCAGTTCCGCCATCACCGTCATGGTCGGGTGGTCCGGGTCCAGCCGGTGCGCGAGCACGGCCAGGCTGTCCACCGCCGCCCAGACCGCGGGGTTATCGCCCTCCTTGAAGCCCTCCATCTCGTTGCCCAGCCCCCAGGCCAGCACGGCCGGGTGGTCCTTCCAGCGCAGGATGGCCTGACGCGCCTGCTCGTACTGCCGGGCCACCTGCCGCGGGTCCGAGTAGTCGAAGCCCTGCTGCTCCTGGCCCATCCAGAAGCCGACCGTCACGGTCAGCCCCAGCGAGTCGGCCTTGTCGAGGAGCGGGCCGATGTCGTCGGTGCCCCACGTCCGGATGCTGTTGCCCCCGCTGGCCACCAGCAACTCGAGCCGCGTGGAGCCGCCCGCGCCCTTTATGACGTACGGTTCGCCGCCGCGCAGCAGCTGCCAGCGGCCGTCGCGCTGCACCACCTGCACGGGCACGGGGCCGCTCCCGGCCCGCGCCGCCGCGGCGCCGGCCGCGGCCATCGCGCACATCACCAAGGCGCAGCATGCCGCTCCCCGGAACCTATCGGTTGCCCGCATCGTGTCCTCCTCGGTGGTGGGCCGGCACCGATGGTACTGCACGCGCGACCGCCGCCACAGCGACGCAACATCCCGGGAGGAAGGGACGTGGACGGAACGGGCGCGACCGCTCCCGGAGCGGCTGCCCCGGGAGCGGCGCCCCGCCGGCGCGCGTCAGAGTCCGGCCGGAGTCCCACCCGTGTCGGGCGAAGCGGGCGTCATCTGCTGCCCGCGTAGTGGAGTGGCAGCAGCTCGAGGGTCGCGGGGAAGGTGACCGACTGGGACTGCTCGGAGGTGATGAAGAGGTCGAACGAGGACATGGCCGTGACCGCCCTGAGCTTCCCCTTCAGGTTCTTGTCGACGACCAGCGCGCCCAGGTTCTGCGCTTCGGCTCCCGCGGCCAGCCCACGGGCCCACACGACGAACACGCTGCCTCCGGGGGTGATCCGCCCGGGGGGCGCGAGGTGCTTGACCTCGAGCTTGATCTCGACGTTCCCGTTCTTCGTGCTGCGCAGGCGGACCTTGCCCTGCGCCGCCGGGATCTCCGGGCTGCTCCCGAGCCGGAGCGTCGTCGCCGCGCCGGCAGTGGTCACGCTGCCGGTCAGCAGCAGCACCAGCAGCGCGCCATATCCTACTGCTCTGGAGAGGTTCTTCATGGTGGCTTTCCTCCTTGGGGTCGGTGAGATGCGTCCGGAGCGGGCATGCTCCGAGGCACGCTTCGCGTACCGAGCACCCGGGAGTACTGGCCAGTCTCGTGCCGGGTTCGGCCGGCAGGCGAACTTGCCTGCAACCCCATGTGGGCACGAGCGCTGGCGGGCCTCGCCGCACCCCCCGGCGGAGCGACGCTACGCAGGCGCCGCCGCATCGAGGGTAGACCGTGCACAGAGGCTGGTAGGAACTACAACCGGGCGGGCCTCGCCGGGTGCCGCGACTCGAGCAGGAGGACGGCCGGCCGGGAATCGTGCGAACCGCTGGGACGCGCGCCCCCCGAGTAGTGGACGTGCTTCTCGACGTTCGACTCGATGAGCCTCGTGGCGTCCCCTGCTTCCGAGACCACCACGACGACGGCCTTCCGATGGTCGATCCACAGACCTGCCTGCGTCGTCATTCCCGCTCCCCCTCCTCGTGCATGGACGCCCGCGTCCTCCCCGCCGCAGTCCGCGACGCGGCCGGGTGGCGGGAGCAAAGACTAGACGGCCCTTCGACCGGTGATGACGCGGTAGAGCACGACGACGATAGCGATGACGAGCAGGGCGTGGATCAACCCTCCGCCGACGTGGAACGCGAAGAACCCCAGCAACCACAGGATGAACAGCACCGCCACGATCATCCACAGCATGTCCGGTTCCCCCTCTCGTGCGTGGGATGCGGCAGGGACTTCCCCCTGCCGCTCCCGTCCTGAGATCACGACGTCACCGGGAGCCATCGAGCATGAGCGGTGCCAGACAGCCGGAGGGCGCGTCGCATCCCCCGAAGCCGCTGCGGACGAGCGCGTTGGCGGCCTGGGCCACCGGCCCGGCGGGGGCCCAGACGGGCGCCCCTCGACTCGATGGCGGGGAGCCTTCTTCAATGCCACGCGAGATCTACAAGGCGGGCGGCGCCGGAACGGGCGACGTGCGCCTCGCCCGGGGCTGCGGGCTACCCGGAGACGCGTCGCCGCCCGTATTGTTCCCCCATGGGACCGAGCCTCACGGACACGCTGTGCACGCGGTGCGGGCTGTGCTGCGACGGGTCGCTGTTCGCCGACGTGGAGCTGGCCGGCCGCGTCGAGGCGACGGGGCTGGAGGTCCTGGGGCTGGAGATCGACGACGACGACGCGGACGGAGCGCTGCTGCTGCAGCCGTGCCTGGCGTTGCGGGGGACCCGCTGCGGCATCTACGCGCTCCGCCCGGAGTGTTGCAGGACATTCGAGTGCCGGTTGCTCCAGGCGGTGAGGCGCGGCACGGTGGGCGTGGAACGGGCGAGGGTGCAGATCGCGGGCGCGCGGAAGCGGATCAGGCGGGCGAGCCGCGGGGGCGCCGCGGCGGAAGCCGCGATGTCCGCCCTGCAGGAGTCGCTCCGGAAGACGTTCCTCGACGGCGATGGGCCCTCACCGAGGAGGCGGGAGCCATGACCGCCCCGCAGCCCGACGATCCCCTTGCACGGGGTGTCACCCACGGGACGATGCTCCGGCCGATGGTCGGGCGCTTCGGCTGGGAGGGCCTGCGAGGGACATCCCGATCGGCTGCTTCCGCGTGGATCCCGGCATGACTTCGGCGCTCCAGTACCTGCGCAAGGCGCCGCGGGCGCGGCAGAAGGCCGAGGAGGTCTGCGCGCACTTCGTGGCCCGGCGCGCGGGCTGATCGGGCCGGGGGGAGCTGGAGCGACACCGGGGCGCGCTGCAAGTCGAGTCCATGCGCGGAACCCAGCAGGACCAACGGCGATCGTCGTGGACGGCTCCAGCTTGCCGGCGTCGCGCAGACGAGCGGGACGGCAGCGGCCGACGAAGCTGGAGGCGGCACCCGGATTCGAACCGGCGCGTCAAGGGCTATTGGAGACTCGTCAAGACCTACCACCGAATCCGGCAGGCTGGTTGGGTAGCCCTTGATTCGCCCGGCGCGTCGAGGGCAATTGGAGACTGACCAAGGACTACCACAGGGGCCCGTGGGCCGATTGGGCGGCCCTTGATTCGCCCGGCCTGTGAGTGGCAGCAGGAGAATCCCGCCGACCAATCGCCGGGCTCGCCGCGTCCGGTCGATGGCGATTGCTCTTGGCCACGGCCTATCCCGCGCCGCCTCCACCTCCGCCGCTCCCTCCACC
>CAZSQE010000135.1:0-5993 GCA_964608905.1 uncultured bacterium
GGCCTGCACGACCTCCTCCAACTCGCCGGCCACGAAACCGAGGACCCTCACCCCCCGCGCGGTCAGCTCCAGCCACAACGGCTCGGAGATGGCCCCGCAGACCAGCGTCTCGACGCCCAGTTCCATCACGCGACCGACCTTGAGGGCGGCGGTCGGCGACTCGATGCTCTCGCGGCGACGCGCCACCACGGCGCCGTCCTCGATCGTCAGGATCACCGCCTCACGGCTCACGTCGAAGACGGGCGAGATGCGTCCGTCCCAGACCGTCACGGCTGCTCTCATCGCGCGGGCACCTCCACGGCTCGGCAGGCAGCAGGAACCGGGCCAGCGCAGCGGAGCTCCCCACGGGAGGATCGACCGGCCGCAAGTCCTTGTCGTCGCTCGTCGCGGGCCAGGGGACCGTGGCGAGCGACGGTCGCGCGGACGCGACTCCCGCCCCCCGATGGTCCCGGGGGCGGGACTCCCTAGGCCTTCGCCCGCGCCTGGCGGCGGGACCTGCCGTCGCGTTCCGGGAGACGGATCCCGAGGAGCCGCACCTTGCGGAAGAACGTGCTCTTGTGCATGCCCAGTTCCCGCGCCGCGGCGATGCGGTTGCCGCCGTTCCGCTCGAGCGCCTCGCGGATCGCCTGCGCCTCCAGGGCCTGTGCCCTCTCGGCCATCTTCCGGCCTCCCGTGCCGTGCGGCACGGCGGGCACCAGCTCCCGGGGCAGGTGCGCGAGCTCGATCCGCCCCTCGTCCAGCAGCACGAACGCGTGCTCGATGATGTTCTGCAGCTCCCGGACGTTGCCGGGGTAGTCGTGGGCCGTCAGCACGCCCAGCACGTCGGGACTGACCCCGGTCACCTGCTTGCCCTGCAGACCGTTGAAGACCGCGACGAAATGCTGCACGAGCAGCGGGATGTCCTCCCGGCGCCGGCGCAGCGGCGGCAACTCGAGCTTCATGACCTGGATGCGGTAGTAGAGGTCCTGCCGGAACGCCCCCTCGGCCACCCGGGCGGCGAGATCCCGGTTGGTCGCGACGATGACCCGCGCGTTCGACTCCTCCGTGCGCGTCGCGCCGAGCGGCTCGAACTGCTTCTCCTGGAGCACCCGCAGGAGGCGCACCTGCAGCGCCGGGCTCACCTCGCCGATCTCGTCCAGGAACAGCGTCCCCTCGCGGGCCAGGGCGAAGCGGCCGGGCTTGTCGCGGGTCGCGCCCGTGAACGCGCCGGCCTTGTAGCCGAAGAGCTCGGACTCCAGCAACGTGTCGGGGAGCGCCCCGCAGTTCACGGGCACGAACGGGCCGTCGCGGCGTGGACTCAGCGCGTGGATGGTGCGGGCCACGAGTTCCTTGCCGGTGCCGGTCTCGCCCTGGAGCAGGATCGTGCTCCCGCTCTCGGCGATGCGCGGGAGCACGTCGAGCACCCGGCGCATGGACGGGCTGCGGCTGGAGATGTCCCCCACCTGGAAGCGCCCGCTGATCTCCTTGCGCAGCTCCTCGATGAGGCTCAGGTCCCGGAAGGTCTCGGCCCCTCCCACCACGGCGCCCCGCTCGTCGCGGAGCAGGGCCGTCGAGACGCTGATCGGGATGCGCCGCCCGGCCGCGTCGACGATGAACGTCGTCCGGTTCGTGATCGCCGCCCCCGTCTCCACGGTGCGGCGCAGGGCGCACTCCGTCTCGCACATGCTGGCGCGGAACACGTCGGTGCAGCGCCGGCCGATGGCCTCCGCCCTCGCGATCCCGGTGATCCGCTCGGCGGCGCGGTTGAACGAGGTGACGCGCCACTCCCCGTCCACCGTGAAGACGCCGTCCGAGATGCTCTCCAGGATCGCGCCGGTGGCGATGCCGGTCAGCGCCGGGACCGCGGGCGGCACGCCCCGGCGGCTCGTCCCCGTCGCGGCCCCCCCCCGCGCGGGAGACCTCTCCCGACGACGGCGGCCCATCTCAATGCCCCCGCGTGGTCACCGCGATCACGGCGATCCCCGCGACGACGATCAGCAGGTCGAGCAGGGTGAGCGCCAGACTCGTCCGGCCGCGCTGGACGGGCACGAGGTCCGCGAGGGCGACGTAGAGGAATCCGGCCGCGGCGACGGCCAGCAGGTAGGGACCGACGCGGTGCATCTGCAGGAGGAAGAAGTACCCGAGGACGGCGCCCGCCACCGCGGTCAGACTCGTGGCGGCGTTGAGCAGCAGGGCCCGTCGCCGGCTGTAGCCCGCGCGCAGGTAGACCATGTACTCGCCCAGCTCCTGGGGCACCTCGTGGGCGATCGTCGAGAGCGCCACCGTGACGCCGAGCGCCGTGGAGTGCAGGAAGGCGCCGGCGATGACGACACCGTCCACGAAGTTGTGGACGGCGTCTCCCACCAGCAGGAGCGGTCCCGAACTGGCGTGGACCTCGCAATCGTGCTTGTGGCAATGCCGCCACACGAGCAGTTTCTCGAGCACGAAGAAGCCGATCAGACCGGCGAGAACGACCCCGGTGACGGTGGACACGGGCAGCGCCCGGGCCGCATGCGGAACCATCCCGAGGAGCGCGGTGGCCAGCAGCGCCCCGGTGGAGAAGCTGACGAGCCGGGGCAGGACCCGGTCGACGAGCGAGGCGCGCACCCCGAGGACGGTGCCGGCGATGAGGGCCACCACCAGGCCCCCCACCAGCGAGGACAGGACGATCAGCAGGAAGGTCATGGCCGCTCCTCGCTCTTCGGGTCGGCCTCGTGGAATCGTCCGTCCGCGGTCCGGCGGTCCACCCCGCACGCATCCAGCCAGCCCGCTCGCGACCCCGGATGCGCGTCGAACTCCGGCACGCAGGGCTTGATGTCCAGCAGGGGCGTCGCGTCGAGCACGTCGAGATCGGCGACGACCGCCTCCCCCACGGCATCCCGGGCATGGGCGGGCTGGATCGGAGTGCCCTCGGCCCCGGTGAAGGGTGAATGGATGACGCCGATGGGGCGCAGCGTCCGCGCGGCAGGGAGCGGGGTCTCCGGCTTCACGACCGCTGCGGCCCCGGGCCCCGGCCTCCGCCACGTGGCCCGGCGCCCGGGCCGTGCGGACCCTGCCCGTGCGGCCCCCGGCCGTGTTGCCGGCAGGCCTCCGCCGGCGTCACCTCCCGCAGCGCGCCGGTCCGGAAGGCGGACAGCGCCGCTTCGACCGTCGGCAGGTCCGCCAGATAGACGAGGATCCCCGCGGCCTGGAGCTTGGACAGGGCCCCGCCGCCGATGCCGCCGACGACCATGCCGCCGATCGCCTCGCCCTGGAGCGACGCGAGGGGCATGCACATGCCGTGGCCATGGTGCTGGTTCTGGTTCGGGACCGGCCGGCAGCTTCCGCTGTCGGTGTCCACGATCATGAAAAGCGGCGCCGAGCCGAAGTGCGTGCAGATCGGGCTCTGGAGCCCCTGGTCTTCGTTCACCGGGATGCAGATGTTCATCTCTTCCTCCCTCCTGCCATCATCGTGAGGATCTCCGTCGCTGGGTTCCAGGCGAGGGAACGACGTCGCCTCAGGGATCCTCCCCGTCGTGGAGGCGGCAGCAGCGCCGGGCTTCCAGGTGCACGGGCCCTCCCTCGATGCGGAGCGCCTTCCCGTGGACCAGGGCGTCGGCGACCTTCCGGTGCGCCGAGTCCATGATGCGGCCGAACGTCGGCCTGGAGACCCCCATCCGTTCGGCGGCCTGCCCCTGGTAGAGCCCGTCGAGATCCGCCAGCCGGATCGCCTCGAACTCGTCCAGGGTCATGACGATCTCGTCGAGCCCACGCAGCGGGACGCCGAGTGGCTTGAAGACCGCGGCCGCCGGGCGGCCGGCGATGTGGCGGCGGCAGAATGGCCTGGGCACGCTTGCACCTCCTGCTTGCATTATGGGCATATGACCATTATTGTCAAGCACCCGTGATCGGGAGCCGGCCTGTGGACCCAGGGAAGGCCGCCACCGAAGTCCGCGGGCTGCGTCGGGGACGGCGGCCACCCGGTCTCGGACACCGGGCAGGGTCACTCGACGGGGAGTCCACCGAGCCCGCGCAGCGCCCGGCGGAGTCCGCCCGGCGCCGTCGTCGGCAGGGACGGGAGGACGTGTGCGGTCCAAGCGGCGCTACTACGACTGGTTCTCTCCCTTCTACGACCGGTTCGTTCGCCTCCACTCGGGCGACCGGCAGGAGAGCATGCGCGACTTCCTCGCCGAGGTCGCGGACGCGCGGGACGGCCGGACGGTCGTGGACCTCTGCACGGGGACGGGCGCGAGCGCCCTGCGTCTGGTCGGGGGCGGGGCCCGCGTGATCGGCATCGACTTCTCGGGCGGCATGCTGCGGGAGGCCCGGCGGAAGGCCGCCGGGTGCGCCGGGATCCACTGGGTCCAGGCGGACGCGTGCGCCCTGCCGGTCTCGTCCGGCGCCGTGGACCTGGTCACCTGTTCCTACGCGATGTACGAACTCACCGGGACGATGCGGCAGGCGGTCCTGCGGGAAGTGCTCCGGATCCTCAAGCCCGAGGGGAAGTTCGTCATGATGGAGCACCTGCCGCCCGAGCGAGTGGTCGTCAAGCTGCTGTATCTCATCCGCATCCACGCCCTCGGCAGCCGGGGGGTCAGGTCGTTCGCCGGCGCCGAGGAGGCGGAGCTTCGCGGGCATCTCGACCGCGTCGGGACGGTCCTTTCCGCGGGCGGGAAGACGAAGGCCGTGTTCGGCTTCAAGCGGGCCCCCGGAGCGCGGGACACGGGCCCGTCCTGCGCCCCCCCCCGGCCGCCGCGGCATGGCACGAACCAGGGAGGCAAGCCGTGAACGACCCGATCCACATCGGCATCATCATCTGCGACCGCTACCGCGCGTGCGCCGGCGGCAAGTGCCTGAAGGCCCTGCGGGAACGTGAGGGCGCGTTCAGCGTCTACCGGGACCGCGAGGTGGAGCTGGTGGGCTTCACGAGCTGCTGCGGATGTCCCGGCGGCAACATCGAGTACGCGCCCGAGGAGATGAAGAAGAACGGGGCCGAGGTCATCCACCTCGCGACCGGCCTGCTGGTCGGCTATCCGCCCTGCCCGCACATCGCCCACTTCCAGCGGTTCATCACCGAGAAGTACGGCATCCCGGTCGTCCTCGGGACCCACCCGATCCCCCAGAAGTACTACACGACGCACGAGCGCTGCGGCACGTGGAGCGGAGGGGAGTGGCGGGCGCGGCTGCAGCCGACCCTGGCGGACGAGCGCACGCGACTGGCGTACGACTGAACGAGGAGTCCCCGCAGCCGCGCCGGGCGCGGGGGCTCCGGGAGCCGGCACATCGGGCGGGAGGCCGGCCGACGACCCTCGATCGACAGCCGGACGCTCCGGGGAGGACGTGCCCGGGGGCGGCGGGCCCCCCCTAGCCCACGGGCGAGACGGCGGGCGCGGCATCGGCGGGTGTCCTCAACCGCCGCGGCGCGCCACGAAGAACTCGTAGGCGTAGCAGGCCGAGTGCCGGCGGTGCATCTCGGGCTCCCGCGCCAGCTGCTCGAGCGCCGCGAGCGCATCGGGGTCGCCCCGGCGCGCGGCCCGCAGCTCCCCGATGCGTCGCTCCATCGGGTCGTAGAAGTCGTCCCACCAGGCCTCGTCCGGCAGGGTGAAGTGGCCGAGCAGGTCGAAGCCGCCCCGTTCGACCGCCCGCAGGACATCGCCCGTCCAGCCCATGCCCGGGTATTCGGCGAAGCTCTCCCGGACGCACGGCGGCGGGTCCGCCGTCCGCCAGACGGCGTCGGTGAAGGCGAGACATCCTCCCGGCCGCAGCAGGGGACGACAGACGGCCAGGGCGATCTCGAGGCCGACGTTGTAGAGGGCGCCCTCGGACCAGACGAGGTCGAAGCTCGCGGGCGCGAAGGCGGGGTGCGCGATGTCGCCGACGACCGGCCGGACCCGCCCCGCCAGGCCGCGTTCGGCGGCGGTCCGGGCGAGCCGCCGGACGGACGGGGCGTGGAGGTCGACGGCGACGATGGCCCCCGCGGTGAGCGCGGCGAGGTGCAGCGTCTGGGCGCCGACGCCGCAGCCCAGGTCCAGCAC
>CAZSQE010000136.1:0-5985 GCA_964608905.1 uncultured bacterium
GGGAACGAGTAGCCCGACGTGCCCACGAAGATGCGCCGGCCGGGGTCGTCCCCCGGCGGCTCGTCCGGCGGCGGGAAGCCGGTGAACAGGTCACCGCTCGCCATCGCGCTCCTCCCCCGCGGGCCGCGCCGCGGCGCCGAAGGGGACGTGGCCCAGCGGCCGGCGGTGGGTGAGCGAGCCAGCGGGGACCACCGCCGCCTCTCCCAGTCGGTCCCGCAGGCGGTCCAAAGCCTCGGTGAGGCGCTCCTCGCGGCCGTCCCGCGCGAACAACTCGGTCTGCGGCCCCCCGGCGCGGCGCTCGAGCGAGGAGACGCTCAGGCCCAGCAGGCGCACGGGCCGGCCGCGCCAGTGGGCCCGCCACAGGCTCCGCGCCGCCTCGAACAGCGAGCGGTGGTCGTCGGTGTGCGCCTCGAGCGCCCGCTGCCGCGTGACGGTCGTGAAGTCGGCGTCGCGCAGCTTGACGGTGACGGTGCGCCCGACGAAGCCCTCGCTGCGCAGCCGGCGCGCCACCTGGTCGGCGAGGCGCAGCAGCGTGCCCTCGAGCAGCCCGGCCTCGGCCGAGTCGGCCGGCAGCGTCACCTCGTGCCCCATGGACTTCGGGTCCACCCGCGCGTGGCACGGCACGAGCGGGGTCTCGTCGCGGCCCAATGCCGCCTCGCGCAGCGCGGGACCGACGATGCCGAAGGCGGCTCGCAACGACGGGATGGGGGCGCGGGCCAGGTCGCCGACGGTCATGATCCCGAGCGACCGCATGCGCACGGCGAGCCTGGGTCCCACGCCCCACAACTCCTGCACCTCGAGCGGCCAGAACTCGCGGCGGAACGCCTCCTCGTCGAGCGCGACGACGCCGAGCGGCTTCCGCAGGCCCGCCGCCATCTTGGCCACCAGCTTGTTCGGCCCCGCGCCGACCGAGACCCCGAGGCCGAAGCGTTCCGCCACGGCCCGCTGCACGCGGCGGGCCTCCTCGCGGGCCCCGTCCGGCGTTGCGTTCCGCCGGTCCAGGCCGAGGAAGGCCTCGTCCACGCTGAAGGGCTCCACGTCGGGCGTGAACTCGAGGTAGAGGTCGAGCAGCTTCAGCGACAGGGCGACGTAGCGGTCGGGGTGGCCCTCGACGAACTCGGCCTGCGGGCAGAGCTGCCGTGCCCGCGCGAGGCTCATGCCCGCGCGCACGCCCGAGGGCCGCGCCTCGTACGAGGCGGCGGTGACCACGCCCCGGCGCCCCGGGTCGCCGCAGACGACGACCGGGCGGCCTCGCAGCCCGGGGTGGTCGAGTTGCTCCACCGAGGCGAAGAAGGCATCCATGTCCGCGAGCAGGATCCACATCGGTTCGCCCTACCCTCGCGACCGGCGGCACGCCCCGGGCCGGACCCGGCCCCTCGCTTCCGCACGCCGATTCGAACGGACGGCAGTCTACTGCACATCCGTGCACCACGCAAGGGGAGCATCGCGGAGACTGGTCAGGGGTGGCTCACCACCTCCGGCACACCGCCCCACGGGGTCACTGGAGGACGCAGGCTCAGCGCGCCGGAGCCCCCGGCTCCTGGCCCTTCTCCCCCGCGCGGCGCGGCACCGCGAGGAGCAGGCTGGCCAGCATCAGGACCGCCCCCAGCCAGACGAGCCCGATGAACGGCTTGAGGCTCAACTCGACGGCCAGTCCGGCCGCGCCCCCGGCCGGCGAGGCGGGCGGCTCGACCGCCACCCGTCCCGTCATGGGGTCGGCGGCCACCACCGACAATTCGCGGCCGTCGGGGAGGCAGTCGGGCACGCTCCGCCGCTCGCGCGTGCGCATGTCGATCTCGAGGGCCGGGCGCAGGACGTCGGTGCGCCCGCGCGCCTCCACCTCGACCCGCGCCACGATGCGCATGACCTCGCCCGCCTCCGGCTCGATCCCGAGCAGCGTGTAGCGGGCGCCGCCGGCGCGGTGCGTGTCGCCCACGGCCATCCACACCGGGCCCGCCGCCGTCTCCTCCCCGCCCACCAGGTCGAGCGGCGCCAGGTAGAAGTCCCCGGCCAGGGAGCGCTCGATGTGCGGCGCCTTCATGGTGCCGCGGATGTACTCGTTCCAGTAGTAGGCCGGCGTGGCGACGAAGCCGCCTCCCGGCCCGGCCACCGCGACGCGCGCGCGGTCGCGGCCGTCGGCGTGCGGGTGGATGCCCTCGTAGGTGAGCCGGTGGCCCAGGACCAGGTGCTCCTCCCCCTGGCGCAGCACCACCCGCGCCGAGCGGCCGAAGCCGCTCGAGACCACGACGCCGACCAGCAGCAGCGCCACGCCGGCGTGCCCCAGCGCCGCCAGCCCGTAGCGCCAGCCGTTGCGGAAGCCACGCACCGCGCCCGCGGCGTTGGCCGCCAGGGCGAAGGCGGCGGCGAAGACGATGGCCGCCGGCAGCGCCGCGCGGAGGCCCGCGACGACGATCGCCGCCGTGAGCCCCGCGGCCACCGCCAGAGCCGGGGCGGCCGCGCGCAGCAGCGCCGCCGGCGCCTGGCGGCCCCAGCGCGACAGCGGCGCGAGGCCCATGAGCAGCGCCAGCACGACGGCGACCGGCCCGCCCACCCCGTTGTAGTAGGAGGCCTGCACGCTGCCCGAGCGGCCCAGGGCGCGCTGGATGAGCGGCGCGCTCATGCCCACCGTGACCAGCACGCAGAGGGCTCCGAGCACGAGCAGCCCCAGCAGCATCGCCATCTCCCGCGAGACGTCCTCCATGCGCCCGGCCGGCGGCCCGGCGCCGCGCAGCCGCGCCAGCAGGAGCCCGTAGCCGGCGAGCGCGACGACGGCGAGGAAGAGGAGCAGGAAGCCGCTCAGGCCCTCGTCGGCGAAGGAGTGCACCGAGAAGTCGGCGAGCACGCCGCTGCGCGTGAGGTACGAGGCGTAGACCACCAGCACGTAGCAGGTCACGGCCAGCGCCAGGTTCGTGCGCCGCAGGTGGCCGCCGACGCGCTGCACCAGCAGGCCGTGCAGCAGCGCGACGGAGGCGAGCCACGGCACCAGCGAGCCGTTCTCGACCGGGTCCCAGCCCCAGTAGCCGCCCCAGCCGAGCACGGCGTAGGCCCACACCCCGCCCATGACGATGCCCGTGCCCAGCGCGACCGCCGCGAACGCCGTCCAGGGCAGCGCCGGCCGCACCCAGCCGTCCCGGTCCCGCCGCGCCAGCGCCGCCATGGCCAGGGCGAAGGGCACGGTGAGCGCCGCGTAGCCGAGGAACAGGACCGGCGGGTGGATGGTCATCCAGAAGTCCTGCAGCAGCGGGTTGAGCCCGCGGCCGCCCGCGGGGACCGCGCCAGGCAGGAAGGTGGCGAAGGGCCCGCGGACGACGCAGGCCACGCCGAGCAGCACCAGCGGCAGGTTCAGGAACGGCATGGCCGCGGCGGCCGGCGCGTGCCGCTGCCGCATCAGCACCAGCCCCAGCGTCGCGGTGAGCAGGGCCCAGAGGAGGAACGTGCCACCCTGCCCGCCCCAGAAGGCCGAGAACACGAGGTGCGGCGGCATCTCGCGCGACGAGTAGGAGGCCACGTAGACGTAGCGGAAGTCGTGCCGGGCGAGCACGCTCCACAGGAAGGCGGCCGCGCCGGCCAGCGCCAGCCACTGCACGCGGAAGGCGGCGCGCGCGAAGCGCTCCGCCGCGCCCGGGCGGGCCCGCCCGCCGCGCGCCGCGGCCAGCCAGCCGAACCCGGCCGCCAGTCCCGCCAGCAGGGCCGCCCAGCAGAGCAGTTGGCCGGGGTTCACGAGCCCGCCGGCGGCCGCGCCGCGTCCGGCTGGTACTTGGAGGGGCACTTGACCAGCAGCCGCTCGGCCTCGAAGCGACCGTCGCGGTGGCGCCCCACCGCCACCAGCATGGTGGTCTGGCCGAAGTTGGGCGGCACGACGCCGCGATAGACCACCGGCATGACCTCGCCCTGCCGGTCACGCATGCGGAACGAGAGCACGGGCTCCCCGGCGGCGTCCGCCGGGTCGCGCTCCACGATGGTGCCGTTCACCTGCACGAGCCCGGCCCCGCGGCGCGCCTCGGCGAAGCCGACGTAGGGCGTCACCGAGCGGCGGAAGCTCGACACCCCCAGCGCCACCCCCCCCGCCACGAGCGCGAGGGCGACCACCACCTTCCACCTCATCGCCGCTCCAGGTCGCGGATGCGCCGTTCCAGTCGCAGCAGGTAGAGGAACAGCAGCCCCCAGACCAGCAGCGCCACCGCCAGCACCACCAGGTTCCCGTCCACTCCGTGCCCTCCCCGGGGCCCAGGCCCGTCCGGGGCGGCGGGGCCTCAGGCCCCCGCCGTCCGCTCCGCCGCGGCGCGCCGTTCGCGTCGCCGCAGGCGCACCTCGAGCGATTCCACCCAGAAGAACAGGCCGGTGAAACCGGCCAGCACGGCCAGGAAGCAGATCCACACGCGCGGGTGCATCCCGCCCGCTCCCCCCGCCTGCGGCACGATCGGCGACGGGTGCAGCGTATCGTACAGGCGCGGTGCGACGAAGACGAGGAAGGGCACGGTGACGAAGGCCAGCACGGCGTAGACCGCGGCCAGCCGGGCCCGCCGCTCCTCCCCCTCGATGGCGCCGCGCAGCGCCAGGTAGGCGCCGTAGACCAGCAGCAGCAGCACGATGGTGGTCTCGCGCGGGTCCCAGTTCCACCACGCGCCCCAGCGGGCGTGCGCCCACACCGAGCCGCTCACCGTGGCCGCCACGCCGAACAGCAGGCCGAGCTCCGCGCCGGCCGCGGCGTGGTCGTCGTGCCCGAGGCGGCGCGTCCGCAGGTAGAGCGCGCTGTGCGCCGCGGACCAGGTGAGCGCCAGCACCGCGATCCAGGCGCTGGGGATGTGCAGGTAGAGCACCCGGGTCGTCTCCTCCAGCCCCGCCACCGGCGGGGCCCAGAGGAAGCCGGCCGCCAGCGCCAGCGCCACCCAGGCGAACAGGACGAGCCGCGCGATCACCTCAGTCCTCCCACACGTGGTCGAAGAGCAGCAGGCTCGCGCCCAGCACCACCGCGGCGTAGGCGGCCAGCAGCCGGGCCTCGTCCGCCACCGACGCGCCCTCCCACTGCGCCCGCAGGCCCGCCGTCCCCGCGGCCAGCACGACCATGAGCAGCGGCAGCGAGACCGCCGCGAAGAGCGCGCCGCGGGCGCGCGTCTGCGCCACCACCGCCCCGACCAGCGTGGTCGTGGCGGCCAGCGCCACGCTGCCGAGGCCGAGGACGAGCAGGAACGGCCCCCAGCGCACCGGCGGCGCGCCGAGCAGCGCCAGGAACAGCGGTACGGTCACCAGCTCGATGAGCCCGAGGAAGAGCAGGTTGAAGAGCAGCTTGCCCAGCGCGATGGCGGTCGGCGTGGCCACCAGCCGCAGCAGGGTCAGCGTGCCCGCCTCCACCTCGCGCACGAAGGAGTGCGCCAGCGAGGCCAGCGCGGCGAACAGCAGCACGACCCAGAGCAGCGCCGCCAGCAGGTCGGTGCGGTCGGTCAGCGGGCCGACGGCGAAGGACACGCCCGCCAGCGTGGCCACGGCGAACAGCAGCGCCGCGCCGAGACCGTAGCGCGTCCGCCACTCGCAGCGGCACTCCTTACGCAGGATGGCCCAGACCGTGGCCACCGAGCTCGATCCGTCGTCCGGCAAGTCCCCACTCCCGCTCGTCGTTGGTGGCGAGGACGACGAGCCCGCGGCCGGACTCCTCGCCCACGATGCGTTCCAGCACGGCGCGGCCCTCGTCGTCGAGGTGGCTGCCCGGCTCGTCCAGCAGCAGCAGCGCCGGCCGGTGCAGCGTGGCGAAGGCCAGCCGCAGCCGCTGCCGCATGCCGGAGGAGAGCGCGCCCGCGCGGTCGCCGGCGCGCTCGGTCAGCCCGACGCGCCCGAGCGCGGCCGCGACCGCCGCCTCCCCGTCGCGCAGCCCGCGGGCCGCGGCGGCGAAGGCCAGGTTCTCCCGGCAGGTGAGTTCCTCGTAGAACGCCAGCTCCGGCGCGGCGTAGCCGGTCAGCGCCCGGCGCTCGGCGGCCGCCGCCTCGCGCC
>CAZSQE010000137.1:0-5978 GCA_964608905.1 uncultured bacterium
TCGTGATCAAACGCCGCACCTCCGCGCCGCGCGCGATCACCGGATCGGCGCCGCGTGGCCCGTCGAGCGGCGAGCGCACCAGCTCCGGCACCCGCGGCACGGCGCCGAGCACCGGGAGGCCGAGGATGTTCTCCACCTCCTGCGCGTCCTTGAGGGACTCGTCGTGCTGCTCGACCACCAGCACCGTGGCCACGCCGACGACGGCGCCCAGCACGAACGCCAGCAGGATGATGAGCGGCCGGTTCGGCCGCGACGGCGCCAGCGGCTGCATCGCCGGCTCGAGCACGCTGAAGCTGCCGCCGATGCGCGCGCTCTGGAAGGCCTCGGTGATCTGCGCCGAGGCCGACTGCTGGACGAAGGAGTTGTAGAGCGTGCGGTTGGCCTCGACCTCCTCGCGCAGCCGCTGCAGCATCAGGTCGCGGGCGGGCGACATCGCCTGTTCGCGCCGGTAGCCCGTCACCTGGCGGGCGATCTCGTCGTGGCCGGACTGCTTGGCGGCGAGGTCCGCCTGCGCCAGCCGCGTGCGCACGAGCAGCTCGCGCGCGTCCGCCGGGAGGCCGGCCAGCGCCGCGGCCGCGTTCTCCTCCAGCTCGGTCTGCAGGTCGCCGTACTTGCGCGCGATCATCGCACGGACGCCGGAGCCGTCGTTGTCCGGGCCGGCCGACAGCCGCACCGCCGCGAACTGGCGGTCCAGCTCCGCCAGTTCCGCCGCCAGCGTCGCGGTGCGCGGGCTCGAGACGGCCCCCAGGCTGGCCGTGAGGTCGCGGGCCTGCACCTGGGTCTGGAGTCCGGCCAGCTTCTGGCGCTGCTCCTCGACCTCGAGGTTGGCCTGGTCGAGCAGGCCGCGGGCCCGCGCCGCGCTGGCCGCGTCCACCTGGGTGACCTCGCCGGACGACGCCATGCGCGAGGCCGCCTCCAGCCGCGCCTCGCTCTCGGCCAGCTTGCGGCGGTAGAGCTGCTCCTGCTCGGCGGAGAAGCTCTGGGTCGAGCGCGCCGCCTCGAGCTGCGCCGCCTTGGAGGCGGCCACGAACTGGTTCGCCACCGCCTCGGCGAGGCGCCGGGCGCGCGCCGCCTCGAGGTCGGAGACGGTGATCTCGAACACGTCGCCGCGCCCCCGCCGCACCTCGACGGCGGTGCGCAGGTAGTCGCACAGGAAGGCGTCCACCTGCTGGTCCGGCGCCAGGCCGGGATAGCGCCGGGCCGACTTGAGCGCCCACGCCCGCACCTCCGGCGCCGTCCGCATCCCGGTGGCGGTGAGGATGCCGCGCAGGAACACCGTGCTCTGCACCTGCTCGCGCATCCGCCCCGCCTGCTGCTCGGGGTTGACGCCGCCGCCGATCATCGTGCCGAGCGGTCCGGTCAGCTCCTGGGGCTGCTCGAGCATGAGCGTGGTGCGGCTGACGTAGATGGGCCTGAGCAGGAACGCCGCCGTCGCGCCGACCAGCACGGCCACCAGCCACGGCAGCACCAGCAGCCACTTGCGGCGCAGCAGCACCCGCACGAGCTGCCGCAGGTCGAGGGTCCCGCTCTCCGGCGCGCCGCTCATCAGTCGTTCCGCATGTAGTCGGAGATCAGCACGATGTTGACGAGGTCGCGCGAGAGCGTGAGCGCCTGCGACAGCACGGTCCAGGCCGCGCCCCAACCGCTGCCGCCCATGACCACGACCACGTCGCCCGGCTGGACCGCGAAGGGCTTGCGCGCGCCGCGGGCGAGTTGGTCCTTGAGGTCCACGCGGAACACCGAGCTGCCGGTCTCCTTCGGCCGGATGACCCGCACGTCGCCGAGCCGTCCGCGGGGCGTCAGGCCGCCCGCCGCGGCCAGCGCCATCCACAGGTCCTGGCCGGAGCCGACCGGGTAGAGCCCGGGCCGGTTCACCTCGCCGAGCACGCCCACCGCGTCGCCCGAGGCCACCGCCGGCGCCCCGCCCTCGCCCGCCGCCGTGGGGACGGCGGGCACGACGACGGTGTCGCCCGCCCGCAGCGCCGGGAGGTCGGCGCTGGTGCCCTCGCGCAGCGCCCGCGCCAGGTCCACCGCCAGCGGGCGGCGCTGGTCGCCGTCGCGGCGGAGGACCTGCACCCGCGACAGGTCGGCCGCCGCGGTGGCCCCGCCGGCGCGGTTGATCACGTCGAGCAGCCCGGGCACGACCTCGAAGCCGTAGCGGCCCGGGGTGGCCACGGCGCCGGAGACGAAGACGCTCTGGCTCAGGTACTGCGCCACCGTCACCGTCACCGTCGCCGTCTGGCGCAGGTAGCTGGAGAGCCGGTCCGCCAGCCGCGTGCCCAGCTGGCCCGGCGTCTGCCCCGCCGCCCGCAGTTCGCCGATGGGCGGGAACGTGATGCTGCCGCCGGCGTCCACCGTCACCGACCGCTCGAGCTCGGGGTGCATCCAGACCGAGACCTGCAGCACGTCCTCGGGCCCGATCACGTACTCGGCGCCGTCCGCGGGGCGCGCGGCCCCGACGGTCACGAGCGCGAGCGCCACCAACACCACCGCCTGCCAGGGTCGTCTCATCGGGTCACTCCTTTGACTGCGGTCGGGCCGGCCGCGGCGAGCGCGCCGTCCCCTCCTTCTTCCACGTTCCGCCCGGCATGGGCCGGGCCCCCGTGGGGACCGGGGCCTTCCGCCCCGCCGGGCCCGCGCGGGGCGCGGCCGTCCGCCGCGCCCGGCCGCGTCCGGGCGGCCTCCCCGGGCCGGCGGCCCAGGACGACGCGCACCGTGCGCAGCAGGATCCGGACGTCGAGGAGCAGCGAGCGGTGGTCGACGTAGTACAGGTCGTACTGGATGCGGCAGCCCTTCCCCTCCGGCCCGTCGTCGGGGCAGCCGGACAGCTGCGCCAGCCCGGTGAGCCCCGGCAGCACGGCGAAGCGCCGCTCGTACTCGGGCGTGAGCGCCTGCCAGCGCAGCACCGCGTCGGGCGTCTCGGCGCGCGGCCCGACCAGCGACATCTCCCCGCGCAGCACGTTGAGCAGCCGCGGCAGCCGATCGAGGCGGCGGCGGGCCAGCCACCGCCCGAACGGACCGAGGTCGTCGCGGAAGCTCCGGCACGAGAGCCGCGCGCCCAGCAGGTCCTGCGTGCGCCGCTCGATGCTGCGGCGGTCGATGGGCGCGTCGAGGCGGGCCGCGCGCCGCTGCGCCTGGCGGCGGTTGCGTCCGACGCACTCGCGGTAGCGGAACGGACCGCGCTCCCCGGCGCGGCGCGCCTCCAGCCAGACCAGCAGCCACAGGGGCGAGCTCAGCACCAGCAGCAGCAGCGTGGCGGCGACGTCCAGCCCCCGGCGCAGCCGCCCGTCGAGCGGGGCGGTCTCCGCCGGGGCCGGCGCCGGGGCCGCGTCCGGCAGCTCGACCAGCGGCGCCCCCGCCGGCGCCGCCAGGCTCTCCAGGCTCGGCTCGCGGTACTCGGGCACGATGCGCTGCAGCAGCGCGCGCACCCCGTCGGCGTCGCCGGCCTCCGCCCGCGCCTCCAGCCCGGCCACGTCGGCCAGCAGCTCCTCCTCCGGCGGCGCGTCGAGGTCCCAGACCAGGATGCGCTCGTGGCGGGTGATGCGCGTGCGCTCGGCGTCCGAGTGCAGCTCCTCGTAGAGCTTCTCGCCCGGGCGCAGACCGGTGTAGACGATCTCGATGTCCTCGCCCTCGCGCAGCCCGGCCATGCGGATGAGCTGCCGCGCGAGGTCGGCGATGCGCACCTGCTCGCCCATGTCGAGCAGGAAGACCTCGCCGCCGCGCCCCATCGCCCCGGCCTGCAGCACCAGCCGCACCGACTCGGGGATGGTCATGAAGAAGCGCCGCGCGTCCGGGTGGGTCACGGTGAGCGGGCCGCCGCGCTGGATCTGGCGCTCGAACAGCGGCACCACCGAGCCCTCGCTGCCCAGCACGTTGCCGAAGCGCACGGCGACGAAGCGGGTCGGGGCGCGGTGGGCGCGGCTCTGCATGAGCATCTCGCACACCCGCTTGGTCGCGCCCATCACGCTGGTCGGGTTCACCGCCTTGTCGGTGGAGATGAGCACGAACTTGTTCACCCCGTGGCGCTCGGCCGCGTCGAGCAGGTTGCGCGTGCCCACCACGTTGTTCAGCACGCCCTCGCGCGGGTTGGTCTCGAGCAGCGGCACGTGCTTGTGGGCGGCGGCGTGGAACACGACCGTGGGCCGGAAGCGCGCGTGGGCCTGCTCGAGCGCGGCGGCGTCGCGGACGTCGGCGATCACCGCGTGCAGCGCCAGCGACGGGACCTGCGACTGCAGCTCGTTGTGGACGTAGTAGAGCCCGTTCTCGGCGTGGTCGAGCAGCACCAGGCTGGCCGGGCCGAAGCCCGCCACCTGCCGGGCCAGCTCGGAGCCGATCGAGCCGCCGGCCCCGGTCACCAGCACCCGCTGGCCGTGCAGGAACTCGGCCACCTCGGTCAGGAGCAGGTGCACCGGCTGGCGGCCGAGCAGGTCCTCGAGCCGGACGTCGCGCATCTGCGAGAGCGCGGTGCGGCCGTGCTGCAGGTCGGACAGCCCCGGCAGCGTCTTGATCCGCACCTCGGCCCCGGCGCAGACGCGGGCGATGTCGCGCACCACCCGGGCGGGCAGGTCGGGGTCGGAGACGATGACGATCTCGACCCGCTGCTCCTCGATCACGCGCGGCAGGTCGGTGATCGAGCCCAGCACCTTGACGCCCTCGATCATGTGCCCCGGCAGGCGCGGGTCGTCGTCGAGGAAGCCGACCGGCTGCAGCACCTCGTGGCCGGCGGGGCCGCGGCGCATCTCGGTGATCAGGTGCAGGCCGGCGGTGCCCGCGCCGACCACCAGCGCCCGCCCGGCGCGCAGCGGCACCGGCCCCAGCACGCGCTCGCGCGACAGCCGCCAGCCGAAGCGGGTGCCGCCCATGAGCACGACCTCGAGCAGCCAGGTGATGACCACGAGGCTGCGCGGGAACTGCGGCTCGTAGCTGAAGAGGTAGATGACGACCAGCGAGACACCCGACAGGGTCACGCCCTTGAGGACCTGGAAGAGGGTCACCGTGCCGGCGTAGCGCCACAGGCCGTGGTAGAGCCCCGCGAAGAAGAAGCCGGCCAGCGACAGCCCGGTGAACCACGGGGCCACCACCAGGTAGCCGCGCCAGTACTGCGCCGGCACCGCCCCCTCGAAGCGCAGGAGCAGCGCCAGCACGTAGGCCACCTGCAGCAGCAGCGCGTAGCCCAGCGTCAGTGTCAGGAAGCGCGGCGGCGTCTTCAGTCCCATGGCCTCATGACCGGATCGTGCGGCTGGACGGGGTCGGGGCGGCCCAGCCTGACACGGTCCCGGGAGGCGGCAGCGGGGCGAGGGGCACCGGGAACGCGGCGGTCAGGGAAGGCGGCTTGCAGGTGCGAACGAACCATTCCGTGTTCGGGGATCAGTCCCTCCCCATGCCCCGGCCCGAGCGTCGGAGACGGGCGGTCGTCGTGCGGCCGCACCTTCACGGCGCGCACGGTCTTGCGCGGTTTCGGCCCAGCACCCGAACCCATGCATTCTAGGTGCCGTTCTTGAGGGGTGTCAAGGTAAGCGACTGTAATGTGTTAGCTGAACCGGGGCCTGCAAGACGCACGGCGCCGTGCATTTCGCCCGACGGAACCGGGTGGAGGGCCCGCCGGCGGCGGCGCGCCCGCAGGGGACGTTCCACGCCGGGCCGCGCACGCGAGCGGCGTCGCTCCCGCCACCCGCCACCGGAAACACACCGCCCGCGGCGTCGCGGCCGCGGGCGTCTCACTGCCGGGTTGGTAGCGCTACGGGGATTCGAACCCCGGTCTGATGGCTGAGAACCACCTGTCCTGGACCCCTAGACGATAGCGCCACGAGAGAGGCGGGGAATCTAGCCGCCGCGGTGCGGGAGGTCAAACCCGCCGCGCCGCGACCGCGCCCCGCGGCCGACGCGTGATGCGCGAGCACGGATGGCGCGCGTTCCGCGAGGATGGCTGCCCGGCAAGGATTCGAACCTCGACTAACTGGTCCAGAGCCAGTCGTGCT
>CAZSQE010000138.1:0-5962 GCA_964608905.1 uncultured bacterium
GCCGTGACGCGCGGGGGGACGAGCGGCGCCGCGTGGGGCTCGTGCGGCTCCCGTGAAGAGCCCTCTGCCTCCACCAAGCGGTGGAGGGCGCCGTGGGCCGACGGGCGGGGTGGACGGTTTCGGTGCCGCCCGCCGGACCTCCGGTTCAGTCTCCGTATACTCCCGCGGCGCCGTGCGGGGAATGCATCCATTCCGAGACCCCGCCCGCGGGGGTGGGGCGCGCCCCCTCTCAGCGTCGGATCCGCTCCAGCACGGCGCCCAGGCCGGGCGCCGCGTCGCCCCGCGCCATGGCGCGGGCGAGGCGCTCCTCGTGCGGCATGGTGCTCGCGCGCAGCACGAGGTGGACGTGCGCCCCGAGCGCGGCGGGCATGGCCAGGTCCAGTTCGAAGTTGTCGCCCACGACGAGCGTGCCGTCCGCGCCGGACCCCGTTTCCCGCCAGAGGTGCTCCAGGACGCCGAAGTAGCGCCCCCGGCGCAGCCGGACGGGACGGGCCAGCTCGGGCCACTCGAGCGCCTCCGGCAGGGCGGCCAGGCGGGGGTCGGCCGTCCCGTCGGTGCCGACGGAGAACTTGGCGGCGTCGCCCCGCACGAGCACCTCGCCGCGGCGGGGCAGGTCGAGCGAGTCGAGCAGGCGCTCCACGGTACCGGTGCGCGAGTTGGTCACGACGCTCACGCGCGGCCCCGCCCCGCTCAGCGCCTCGAGCGTCTCCCGCGCGCCGGCGCGGAACCCGGGGGCGACCCGCTCGTAGGCGGTGCGGTGCACGTCCAGCACGGCGTCGCTCAGCGCGGCGCCGGCGAGCCCGGCGTGCGCGGCGAGCAGCCGTCGGACCACGCCGTTGGCGGTGACGTACGGGTCGGCGTTGGCCGGACAGGCGCCCACGCCGTCCACCTCCCAGGCGGCCTCCGGGGGCAGCACGGTCACGAGGGCCGCGGCCCGCCCCCACTCCCGTCGCTGCGTCGGCTCGTCCCAGCCCAGCCGGGCGGCCAGGGCGCGGCGCGACTCGTCGACGAAGGCGGGCGCGTGCGCGTCGGCGTCGGTGAGGGTGCCGTCGAAGTCGAGCACGACCAGCGCCGGCCGGCACGGCTCGGGCGCGGCCTGCCCGGGGACGCGGCGCATCAGGCGATCATCGCCGCGTGCCAGCGCCGCAGGGCGGCGGCGTGGTGGCCGGCGACGAGGACCACGTGGTTGCCCAGCGGTCGGCCGAGGATCTCGTCGAGCGCGGCGGTCCCCACCTCGACCTCGACCTGGGTGCGGCAGAGGTCGGGGTGATCGGTGTTGCCGAGGAGCGCGCCGTCGAGGGCGCGCAGCTCCTGCAGGCGCGGGCCGCCGATGCGCGCGAGCGTGACCGGGCCCGCCGGCAGGGTGCCCTGGATGCCCACCCCCAGCCCGGACTCGAAGTGGGAGCGCAGCCGGTAGCCGCTGGTGAGCGAGGGCGGCACGGTGCAGTGCGCCAGGGCGAGCACGCCGCGGGCGCGGTCCACGCGCGAGGGATTGGCCATCCACGGCAGCGTGCCGAGCAGCCGGTGCGTCCAGAGCATCGTGAGGGTGGCGACGAGGTCGCCCTCGCAGCCGGCGATGACGCCCTCGTCGTTCAGCCGGGCCAGGGCGAGGCAGCCGGTGGTGCGGCGACGCGCGACGAGGTCGAAACAGCGCACGGTCACGGCGTCGAGACGCCCGGCCTCGACCATGCGCCGCAGCGCGGCGTGCACGCGCCCGGCGGCGGGCAGGTCGCCCTCGGCCGGCTCGACCAGTTCCGTCGCGCCCGCGCGCAGCAGGCGCGCCGCCCGCTCCCCCAGCGCGGTGAGGTCCGTATCCGGCGGATGGAAGAGCGCGTCGAGCGGCAGGGGGACCACGCTGGG
The DNA here is from genome assembly GCA_964608905.1 of uncultured bacterium. GTDB lineage: Bacteria > Eisenbacteria > RBG-16-71-46 > RBG-16-71-46 > RBG-16-71-46 > JANXPZ01. The sequence continues at coordinate 1,861 of CAZSQE010000138.1, forward strand.
CCCCCAGACCTCCCGCACGACCTGTGGGCTGGGGCTGCTGGCCACGAGCCAGTCGGAGGGCTGCCCGACCAGGCCGATGCGGGCCTCGCGCAGGCCGCGCCGCACGCCGCGGTCGAGCAGCGCCGTCCCCAGCGCCTCCAGCCCCGCCGCGTCCTCCGGTCCGTCGAGGTAGAGGATGCGCCCGCGGATCCCCTTCTGCTGCAGCCGGGCCAGCACCTCGAGCGCGGCGGGCAGCGAGTTGTGCCCGGGATGGGCGACGAGAAGCGCCGGCTCGCCGGAGGTGAAGTGTGCCCGCTCGAGGATCAGCCGCTCGGTGCCGCCGGTGGCCACGAAGACCACCGGGGCGCCCGCGGCGGCGATCCCGGTCGCCGGGTCCCAGCCCTCGCCCCCGAGCGCGCGCAGGGGTGCGGCGTAGGCGTCGAGCAGGCCGCGCAGGGCGGCCGCCTCGTGGACGGGCGAGACGGCGGCGTACCACCGGAAGCGGGCGACGGCGGGCGGGCTCGGGATGGCGTCGGAGGTCACGTCGTCCTCACGTTGGTGGCGCGGGGCCGGGATGGCTCGCGGCCGGACACGCTAGCCGAGGGCGCGGGACTTTCCAAGCGGCCGGCCGGCGGCACCGCCCGGGCGCCGCGGGCACGAGCCGGCCGAGGCGGCCGGTCCACGGGCCGGGCGGCCCGGCCCCTCAGCCGCGCACGCGGGCGACGATCCCCGCCAGCGAGCGCGGGTCGTCGTCGAACGAGCCGTGCAGCGTGGCGCCCGGCCGCTCCGCGCGCGGGCGGTACCAGGCGCAGGTGGCCCGCTGTCCCAGCCACTCGCGCGCCCGCGGGTCCACGTCGCGCGCGCGTCCCCGGTGGTCCGCGCGGACGTGGCGCGCCAGGCCGAGCAGGCGCGCCGGCGGCTCGTCCTCGAAGGCGTGCGCGACGAGGTAGAGCAGGCTCTTGTGGTAGACGGGCAGCCGCGTGCCGGGTAACTCGCCGCAGTGGTCGGTGCGCTCGTCGCGGTCGGGCAGGCCGGCGAGGTGGAAGGCGCCGAACAGCCCGCCGGCGGCACGGACGGCGCGCAGGAAGAGGCCCGTGGTCGCGGCCGGGGCGAGGAAGGTGCAGCTGCGCACCGGGACGCCGCGACGGACGAACCAGTCGAGCAGGTGGCAGTGGAGGATGGACCCGGCGCTGTGGCCGACGAGATGGTACTCGACCGGGGCGCCGCAGGCGTGGAGCCGGTCGAGCAGCCGGAAGGCCGGGCCGGCGCCCTCCGTGCCCCGGCCGTGGCAGGCGTCGCGCGCGTCGGCCTTCATCTCCGCCCAGACGGCGCGTCCCAGCGGCCGGGCGGCCATCTCGAGCAGGCCGTCCCGTGCCGCGCGCCAGCGCTCGCCCAGCCAGCCGGCGGCGCGCGGGGGCGCGGGCGGGAGCGCCGAGCCCCGCGCGACGAGCACGTCCCGCACCTCCTCGAGGAAGCCGGTGTGCCAGATGACGTGCACGGGGTAGATGCCGGCGTCCGTCAGCGGGCCGAGCAGCTCGCGCACCCGCCCGGCCGCGCCCTCCTCCCCGACCAGTCCTCCGTGGGCCCAGAGCAGCACCGGGACCGGGCGGCCGTCGCGGCGCGGGAAGCGGGCGACGCGCGCCGCGATCTCGTCGAGGTCGGCGGGGCCGCTGCGCACGGGGCCGCGCGTGTCGAACTCGCCGTTGACGATGGCGAGGTAGTGGCCGCGGATGGCCTCCGCGTCCACGGGGGCCGCGGCCGGCGGCCCTTCGGCGGGGGATCGCTCGCGCATGCCGCGAGGCTTGCAGAGGGGCGCCGCCGCGTCCAGCGCGAAGTGGGCGGACGAGGTGCCCCCGCCGCGGCGTGGACGTCGTCGCCGGACCGGTGCTCGTGCGCGGGGGGCCTGCAGAGGGCCCTTGACACTCCCCGGCCGCGCCACGGATACTCTCCGTCGCTTTGGTTGCCCGGGTACGTTCGAGCCGCGCTCGGAGCCGCCAGGGTCCGCTTGGCGGCCGTTCGTGTGTCTTGAGGCTCGAGGGTGACCGACCCGGTCAAGGTGGCCGGACGCAGCCGCCGCGTGGTGAGGCGGCAGGTGAGGGTCTTCGGACCCTGAAGCAAGGAGTTGCGAAGTGGCGCGTGGCACCGTGAAGTGGTTCAACGAGGCGAAGGGTTTCGGGTTCATCTCGCAGGAGGGTGGCGAGGACGTGTTCGTGCACTTCTCGGCCATCCAGGGTGACGGCTTCAAGACCCTGGCCGAGGGCGAGGCGGTGGAGTTCGACATCAATCAGGGCCCGAAGGGCCTGCAGGCGGCGAACGTCCGCAAGGCCTGACCCGCGGAGCCACGCTTCATGGGACGGGGCGCCCACGGGCCGCGCAGAGCGGTCCCGGCGGGCGCCCCGACCCTTGAGGGGACCGGCGCTCCCCTACTCCTCCACCTCGTAGCGGAGCACGCTGTGCACGGGGTAGCCGGCGAGGCGCTCCCGTCCGCCCAGCCCGGTGAGCTCGACGAGGAACGTCATCCCCGTCACCCGGGCGCCGAGGCGCTCGACCAGCCGGGCGGCCGCCCGGGCCGTGCCCCCGGTGGCCAGCAGGTCGTCCACGACGACCGCCCCCTGCCCGGGGCGCAGGGCGTCGGCGTGCAGCTCGAGGGCGTCCTCCCCGTACTCGAGGGCGTAGGCCTCGTGGAGGGTCGCCGCCGGCAGCTTGCCGGGCTTGCGGGCCGGAACCAGCGGCACCTGCCAGCGCAGCGCGAGGCCGGCGCCGAAGAGGAAGCCGCGGGACTCGACGGCGACGACCGCCTGCGGCGGCGCCAGCGGCGCGGCCATGCGCTCGAGCGCCTCGGCGAAGGCGCCGGGGTCGGCCAGCAGCGGCGTGATGTCCTTGAACACGATGCCCGGCCGCGGGAAGCCGGGGACGTCGCGGATGAAGCGCTCGAGGTCGCTCATGTGCCTCCCCCCGTGGACTCGCCGCCCTCCTGCAGCTCGATGGCGCGGCGCAGCTTCTGCAGCGCGCGCGCCTCGATCTGGCGCACGCGCTCACGCGAGATGCCGAACAGCCCGCCGGTCTGCGCCAGGGTATGGGCCGCCCCGTCGTAGAAGCCGTAGCGGATGCGCACGACCTTCTCCTCCCGCTCGCTCAGCGAGCGCAGGAGCCGGTCGATCTTCTCGTGCTCGAGCTGCAGCTCGATGAGCCGCTCGACGCTGGGCGGCGACTCGGCCAGGTCCTCGGTCGAGAGCTGCTCGAAGGTCTCGACGCTGCCGCTCCCGTCGAGGGAGCGCAGGCTGCGCAGCAGGCTGCCCAGGCGCTCGGCCCGCGCCGCCGACACGCCCAGCTCCCGCGCGATCTCCTCGACGGACGGGTCGCGCTGCAGGGCCGCGTGCAGCGTCCGCTCGGCCCGCACGTAGCGGTTCACCTGCTGGAACATCTGCACCGGGATGCGCACCGAGCGCGACTGCTCGGCGATGGCGCGCAGCATGGCCTGGCGGATCCAGATGGCGGCGTAGGTGGAGAAGCGCAGGCCACGCTCGGGCTCGAAGCGGTCGGCGGCGTGGATGAGGCCGAGGTTGCCCTGCTCGATCAGGTCGAGCATGGGCAGCCCGCGCTCGCGGAACTCGCGCGCCAGGTGCACGACCAGCCGCAGGTTGGCGACGATGACGCGCTTGCGGGCTTCCGCGTCGCCGGCGCGGGCGCGCGCGGCCAGCGCCAGCAGCTCCTCGTGCGGCAGCAGGGCGACGCGGCCGATCTCGGACAGGTAGAGATCGAGCAGGTCCCGGTCCGGGGCGGCGACGGGGGACGCCGGGGCCTCGCCCGCCGCCGGCGCGGCGTCCGGCGGGACGATCCCCGCCTCCAGCAGCGCGGCGCGGAACCCCTCGAAGTCCGTGTCGTCGAACTCGGGGTCGAGGAGCAGCGCGTCGTAGGCGCCCGGGGGCAGCCCGCCATCGCGGTGCGCCCGCTCGAGCGCACCGGCGAGGCGGTCGCGGAACCGGGGCCCGGCCGGGAGCCCGCTCACGCGGTGGGCCCGATCGCGAAGTCGCGGTAGCGGCCCGGGCCCTCGCTCCAGCGCTCCTCCACCGCGGCGACCACCGCGGCGCCGGGGCCCCGGCGCCGCGGTGGTCGCCGCGGT
>CAZSQE010000139.1:0-4033 GCA_964608905.1 uncultured bacterium
GCACGGCGTTCAGTTCACCCCGGGCGAGGAGAGCTCGGCTACGGTAAAACAGGCGCGAGCGCTGCTCGCTTCCGGCGACGCGCCCCGAATCGCCGCCGCGCTCGCGGGGCGCATGCCTCTTTCGACGGCCTACCGGGCGGCGTGCAAGCCGCCCGTGCGGAAGCGCGCCGCCCCGCCCCCGGCGCCGACCGTGGCCGACGACCTGCGATCGCGCCGCGCCGAGCATGACCGGCGCGAGGCCGCCGCCCGGGCCGAGCGCGCCCTCGAGCGCGTCGAGCAGCTGGAAGCCGAGCTAGTCGCCGTCACCGCGGGGCTATCCGCGGCGCTTCCCCGGCTCGAGCCGGCCCGGTTGCGCGCCGGGAAGCGCCGCGCAACCGCGGTAGCCTTGCTGTCGGACGTGCATTTCGAGGAGCGCGTCGAACGGTCCGACGTGATTCCAAACGAGTACGGCCCGGCGATCGCGGACCGGCGGCTCGCGCGTTTCTTCGCCGGCACGGCGTGGCTGGCGCAGCACGCCCCCGCGTTCGATATCGGCGAGCTCGTGCTGTGGCTCGGCGGCGACATGATCTCCGGCCAGATCCATGACGAGAACGTCGAGACCAGCGAGCTACCGCCGGCGGTCGCGTCGCTGCAGGTAGCCGGCCGGATCACGAGCGGGATCCGGCAGCTACTCGCCGACCTCCCGGGCGTGACGTTGACGGTTCCGTGCTCGCTCGGAAATCACGCGCGCACCACTAAGACGGTGCGCGCCGCGACCGGCTACGGCCACTCCTGGGAGTGGCTGATCTACAGCATGATCGCGAAAGACCTCGCCGGCGAGCCCCGCGTCCGGGTGCACCTCGCGCCCGAGGAGCTTTGCTATGTCGAGACGCTCGGCTTTACGCTGGCGTTTCATCATGGCCACCGGATCAAGTGGCAGGGCGGGATCGGCGGCGTGACCGTGCCGGCGATCAAGGCGGCGCACCGCTGGGATGCGTGGCGGGCCGCGGACTACTATTGCTTCGGGCACTACCACCAGCGGATCGACTTGGGTCAAATCGCGTTCAACGGGAGTGTCATCGGCCCGAACGCCTACGCCCTGGGCCTCGGGTGCACGCCAGAGCCCGCGCAGCAGTCGTTCTTTTTGCTCGACGAACGCCGCGGTAAGACGCTCGCGAGCCCGGTTTGGGTAGCTGAATAGGAGAGCCACATACCATGATCCGAGCCTACATCGCCGGTCCCTTCCGTGGTTCCGATCACTGGGCCATCGCCGAGAACATCCGCGCCGCCGAGCGCGCCGCGCTCGCGGCCTGGGCCTTGGGCCTCGCGGCGTTCTGCCCGCACGCGAACACGGCGCACTTCCAGGGCGCGCTTCCCGACGCCGTCTGGCTCGAGGGCGATATCGCGTGGCTCCGCGTGGCCGAGGTCGTGATCGTGCTGCCCTACGGCAACCAGTCCGACGGAACGATCCTGGAAGTGCGCGAGGCCCTCGCGTGCGGGCTGCCGGTGTTCTGGGCGATCGACGGCGAGCCGCTGCGCGCCGCGCGGCTAATCGTCGAGGAGCACGCGGGCGCGTTCGTCACCGCGCCGGCGACGCTCGGCGACTGGCTTCGACCGCGGGGGCAAGCGTGAGGCCGCGCGCGTCGCGCGCCGGCGATCTCGTGCTCGTGCGCTGGCGCGACGCGGCCGGCGTGCTCAAGCGCTCGGCGGGGCAGCCCGACGGCGCCGAACCGTCCGAGACGCTCGAGGCCGAGACCGTAGGTTGGCTTTCGAAGCGCACCCGGGCTAACGTGTACGTTTCGTCAGAGCGCCTGCCGGCGGGCTACGTCGAGCGCTACCGCGGGACAACCAGAATCCCCGCCGGGTGGGTAACTGAGATCGTGAGGATTGCATGAGCCAAGCGAGAAACTGCCAGAACTGCAAACACGAGGCGCGCGCGTTCGAGCAGGAGCCGTGCAAGTCGTGCGCGGACGACGTCGATTTCGGCAAGTGGGAAGCGGTACCGCTGCCGCGCTCGCGCTCGCGGTCGCTGTCGGCCTTGTATGAGGCGGCGCGCAAGGCGACCGCCCCCGAGCCCACGCCCGAGGTAGCCGCGCGCGTGGCCGAGCTCGAGGCGGCCGCCCCCGACCCCTACCACGCCGCGAAGCACGACCTCGGCAAGCTGCGGTGGGACTGCCTCCCATGGCCAGCGGTGGAGCAAGTCGTCCGGGTGCTCACGTTCGGCGCGGAAAAGTATTCGGCTTGGTCGTGGCCGGGCGTGCCCGACGCGCGCCGGCGTTACTTCGCGGCGCTGATCCGGCACGCCGTCGCGTGGCTCCGCGGCGAGCGGCTCGACCCGGAAAGCGGCCTTCCACACTTGGCGCACCTTGCGTGCAACGCGCTTTTCTTGCTGTCGTTCGAGCTCGGGGAAGCGGCCGAGCCGGCGGCGCTCGCCGCCCCGCCCCCCGCGAGGGAACCGTGAGCGGCGACCCGTGGAACGCGATCGACGGTGTTCGCCGGCGCGTCGCCGAGCGGCTGGAAGCGAAAGAAAGGCAACCCGTGAGCGTCGATATGTTCCCCGATTCGTTCATTGGCTACGTTCTAGATGAGCGACACGCCGATACGACCGACGCCGCCGTCGGCGTGTTCGCCGGCGTGGCGACGGCGATCGCGCTGCGGCTACAGCCGGCCGCCGCCGTCAGCTTCCGGCAGGACCGCGCGGCGAGGCGGTTCGAGTTTCGCGTCGCGCTCGGCGAGCGCGCGCTCGCGCGAGCGTATGACGTTCGCGCGTGGCTGGCCGCCGAGTTTCCGCTGCCGGACGTCGCCGCGCACGAGGCCCATGCGGTGCTCGCCGAGCTCGCCGCCCCGCCCCCCGCGAGGGAACCGTGAGCGCCCGCCCCCGCTGGCGCGGGATCGCTCGAGCGCTCGGCGCGCGGCCGAGCTCGATCCGCTTCGCGGCAACGTGCACCGTACTGCGCGACGGCGAGTCCCGCGAGACGTGCCCCGCGCCCTGGCGCGATCGCGTGACCACGGCGCGCGACTGGCTCGCCCTCGACCGGCGGCGGTGCTGGCGGGGTGCGCAATGCTGACAGTGCTACACGGCCGCGCGGAAGATTTCCCCTCCGAGCTCGCCGCCGATTGCGACGCGCTGATCTGCGATCCGCCCTACGGCGCGCACGTCCACGCGAACATGCGATCCGTGTGCTCGCCACTGAACGGCCGCGAGACGCGCGCGCGCAGCATTGGTTTCGCCGCGCTGTCGCCGAGCCTGCGCGGCGCGATCGCCCGGTGCGCCGGCGCCGTACGCCGCTGGTCGGCCGTGTTCGCGGACGTCGAAGGCGCGGCCGCTTGGCGCGAGGCGCTCGAGCCGGGGGCCGAGTACATCCGCGCCGTGCCTTGGGTGCGCTGGTCGCAGCCGCAAACGAGCGGCGACCGGCCGCCGTCCGGGTGCGAGCTCGTCCTGCTCGCGCACCGGGCCGACCTAGGCGACGGCTGCCGCCCGCGGCCCCGGCGCAAGCGCTGGTCCGGGCCGGGCAATCTGACGCATTTCGACGCCAAGGCGCTCCGCGGAACCGGGAAGCACCCGACCGAAAAGCCGCTCGATTTGATGCTCTCGCTGGTCGCGTACCTGACCGACCCTGGCGAGACAGTGCTCGACGTGTGCGCCGGCGCTGGCACGACCGGGCAGGCCTGCCGGCTACTCGACCGATCGGCGGTGCTGGTCGAACAGTCCGCCGACTGGGCCGCGGCCGCCGAGGCCCGCGTCGACGCGCCGCTCACGGACGCCGAGCTCGAGCGCGTGCGCCGGTGGGTCGCCGCGCACCGGGTGCTGCTCGCCGCGCCGCTCTACCCGGGCGCCGAGCAGGCCGCGGAGGACCGCCGCGCCCGGCTGGCGGCGGACGTTCAGCGCGTGGCGGGGTGGCTGCCGTGACCCGCCGTTATCGGGCCGCGTTGCTTCGGCGCGCCAAAGCGGACGCAGAGCTCGAAGCCGCCCGCGTGGATATGCAACTCGCTTGCGCTCACCGGCGCGTTGCGGAGTACCCCTGGCGGGAGGATCCCTACGGGTGCAGACACG
>CAZSQE010000139.1:4133-5927 GCA_964608905.1 uncultured bacterium
TGCCCGTCACGGCCGCCAGCCGCGTCCGTGCGCGCGTTTCGTGGCTCCGGGTGCGACGGCCCGTCTGGCGCGCGGACGGCTCACGGGGCGCCGTGCGCGGGCTCGCGCGGGTGCTTCGGGTCGAGCTCGGCCCGGGCCTGGCGGCGATTCTGTACCGGCTCGGCTAGCGGGCCGCGGGGTGCGCAACCGTTGCGGGGTGCGCAAAAAGTAGCGCCCAAGGGGAAAGGCTTGGCGCCGCGCGGGCTTGCGCGGTTTCGGGCCGGCGCGGTGCGCAGCGGTTGCGGGGCGCGGTGTGCGCGGCGCGGCGCGAAACGCGGCCTTTAGGTGCGCGCTTCGCTTGGCACGCGGGGTGCATTAGGGGAGAGCATGACCACGACGACGACGACGACGAAGACCACCGCGACCGAGACCGCCATCAGCCCCGAGCTCTCCGCCGGGATCGCCTCCTACCATCGGACCTGGGACCGATTCGACGGCCTGGTCTGCTCCGCGGCGTGCGGGTCAGACCCCAGCGTGCGACAGGTCGGCGTGTTCGCGGCTGGCGAGTGCCTGCCCACCCTCGCCGACGCGACCGGGCGCCGGTACGTCGTGCGAGACCTCGGCTCACTGCGGGTCGAGTAGCCGCCCCATCCTCGTCCCGCCCCGCACCCGAAAGGGCCGGGGCTTCGGGCGTTGTGACCCACCCCGATCCCCTCGTGACCCTGCGCCGCCTGGTCGGCGCGATCGAAACGGCCGCGCTCTCCTGCGAGGGCGCGGCAACCTCCGGGAACGTCTCCCTTGCCGAGCTCGCCGTGTCGGACGCCGACCAGGCGCACCGCCTCGCGTGCCACGCGGCCGCGGTCGTCCTGGGCTCCGAGCCCTCGACCCCGCGCGCAGACGAAGCCCGGGCGCTGGCGCGCCGCGCGGGGGACCTGTACGGCGATGCCATGCTCGCCCGTTGCCGGGCGTGGGTGGCGCGATGAACGCGCCCCCGTTCCGCTTTCGGACGCTCGAGCGCGCCGCCTGGGATCGGTGCCTGTCCGACGACGACGCCCGCACGGTCGGCGCGGGCATGGCCGCCCGGTGGTTCGGCGAGCGCGTCAAGGCGCCCCGCCACCGCTGGCGCCCCTACCCGCGCCGGCCCGGGTGGCTGCTCTGTCCCTTGTGCGGGGGCGCGCGCTCGCCGCGCTACCGGCTGGCCGTGCTTTGGCACCGTATCAAGCTCCCGTTCTGGCGGCTTCGGGCTTGGGTGGCGCGGTGACTGGCCCGAGCCCCGCGCAAGCCCTCGACGAATCCAGCGTCGCCCGGGAGCTCTTTCACTCCCTGTCGATCCTGCTCGGGATCGACCCCGTCATCGACGGAAGCCCGGCCGACGGCGGCTGGGGCGTCATCGACCCCGACTCGGGCGACGTCCTAGGCGCCGGCGAAAGCGTCGCCGAAGCCCTCGAGGAAGCGCTCGCGACGGCGCGGGGGTGGGCCCGATGATCATCCGAGACAACGGGGATTTTGAATACGACAAGCTCGATCAAGTCCTCGGTAAGCTAGAACGGCTACACGGCGGCTTTTACTATTGCCGGCTTGTCGGACTCACCGGAGACGCAAGAGATAACGCCTCCCGCGCCCGCGAAATCTGCAGCGAGCAAGGGTTGGCCGTGCCGGCGTGGGCGACCGAGCCCAGGGAGCGCGGGCGATGACTCCCACGATCCCCGCCCCGCCGCCGGCGCCCGCGCCGCTTCCCCCGCGCGTCGCCTGGGCACTGTGGCTGGCGTGCCTGTCGCCGGTGCTGCCGGCCTGCGCTGCCGCGCCGGACTGGGC
>CAZSQE010000140.1:0-5924 GCA_964608905.1 uncultured bacterium
CCGCCGGGGCAGGGCCCGACACCGTCGTCGTGCGCTTCCAGCCCCTGGCCGCCCGCGTGCTCACCTTCCTGCGCGGCAGCGGTGCCGACCTGGTCTGGCCGCTGCCGGCGGGGCTCGAGCGGACCGCCGTGCGGGGCTACCGGATGGAGACGCGGGCGGCGGCGCCGCGGCGCGAGTTGCTGCTCGTGATGCGGGCCGACCTGCCGCCCACGTCGCGGCAGCCCGCCCGCGGGGCCCTGGCCCACGGCGTGAACCGGGAGCTGGTGCTGGGCCGGTTGGCGGAGCTGGCGGCGCGGCCGCGCGACTGGCCGCCGGGCACGGGGCCGTTCGACTTCCCCGCCCTCGACGAGGCACGGGTGCGCGAGGGGATGGGGCGGGCCCGCCTCGGGAGCGCCTTCCACGTCGGCATGGCCTACGACGCCGACGGGGCGGGCGCGGGGGTGGCAAGGGTCCTGCAAGGGACGTGGTCGAGACTGGGGATCTACGCGGAGCTGAAGCCCCTCCGCGGGCCCCGGCGGGACCGTGAGCTGCTGCAGGGGCTCTCGCATCTGGTACTGGTGGAGGCGCAATCCTGGACCGGGGAACCGACGGGAACGCTCGCCCGACTCGTCATGCCGCTGCGCGGACCGGCGGTGGGGACGTTCCGCACCGGCTGGCGCACCCGCGAGTTCGACGGCTGGATCGATCCGGGTCCGGGACGCGCCCGGCCGGATCCCACCGCCGTGAGGTCACGCCTGGCGGAGGAGCTGGTGGCGCTGCCCCTGGCCGAGTTGCCCTGGGCATGGCTGGCCCGGGACGGCGCCGCCCCGCCGTCATTTCACCCGCGCTACGGGCCCGGCTGCGCCGGATGCCCCTGAGTCCGCTGCCCGGCGGGAGGGGGCTGCGGGCCGGGCGGGGTGGTGGGCGGGACGACGCGGCGCTGGCCCGGAGGTCGTCCGCCGGGTTATCCTTGGACGACGCTGTCAGTTCCCTCGCACTTCCCGGGCCGGCTCGAGCATCCCATGATCCCATGCACCACGCCCGTCGCACTCCCCTTCGCCGTTCCGGCCCGCCCCGCGGTCGGACTGTCCCGAGGCCCTGGCCGATGCGTGTCCGGAGAGACCCCCCGATGAAGCTCGCCCGCTTGCTCACGACGGTCCTGTTCGGCATCGCCCTCCAGTCGGCCGCCGCGCCGGCGCCCTCGGCCGCTCCGGCCACGCTCGAGCGGGAGTTCCGCTACGAGGCGTCGCGTTTCCGTCTGGCGACCCTGTCCGACGGGACGACCCGGATCACCCTGAGCGGCGCCACCCGCGACTACACCCCGGGACATCCCGACCTGCCGCTCGTCGCCGAGCGTGTCGAGCTGCCGCCGGGCACCCGGCTGGCCGGGGTGCGGCTGCTCGAGACGTCGACCGCGCCGCTGGCGGACGGCGTACGGGTGCCGAGCGCGGAGCGGCCCCGCCAGAACCTGGACGGGCTCGACCGCACCGCGCCCGACCCGGAGATCTTCGGCAGCGCGGGCTTCGTGCCGGCCGAGCCGGTGCGCGTCGGGGCGCAGGGATTCCAGCGCGGCCGCACCGTGGCGTACGTGATCGTCGCGCCGGCGCGCTGGTCGCCGTCCACCGGCGCGCTCGAGCGGCTGGAGCGCGTGCGCGTCGAGCTGGTGCTCGAGCCCGACGCGGCCCGCCCGCTCGAGCGCGAGCGCGTCGTGCCCGAGTGGGAGCCGGGGAGCGCCGGGACGACGCGGGCGGCCCTGCCGCGCCCGCGCACCGCGGAGCCGTTCAAGGCGACGCAGCTCCCGTCGGTGCAGGGCAGTCCGGTCGAGTACGTCATCGTCACCAGCGACGAGATGGCGCCGGCGTTCCAGCGGCTCGCCGACTGGAAGACGGCCACGGGCGTGCCGGCGGTGGTGCGCACGATGTCGTTCATCCAGCAGCAGTACCCGCGGGGCGCCGACGACGCCGAGCGCGTCCGCGCCTTCCTCCGCGACGCCTACACGCGCTGGGGCACGAAGTGGGTCCTGCTGGGCGGCGACACCGAGGTGATCCCGACGCGGCTCGGGTACACGACCTACTACGTGCCGGGCGGCGAGTACATCGCCACCGACCTGTACTACTCTTGCCTCGACGGGACCTGGAACGCGGACGGCGACAGCCTCTACGGCGAGGGCCGGGTCTCCTACCCGGTCGCCTACGGCGACTCGTGCGACCTGCTGCCCGAGGTCTACGTCGGGCGCCTGCCGGCCGTCACGGCCGCCGAGGCCGAGCTGCTCGTGGCCAAGACCCTCAAGTACCAGCAGGACCCGGTCGCCGACTACCTCGAGAACAACCTGTACTTCGCCGAGGTGCTCTTCCCGCAGACCTGGGAGCCCGGTCAGACGCCCTCGCTCGACGGCGCCGCCATGGTCGAGAACGACATCCTGCCGATCATGGACACGGTCCCCAACATCCACTACGCGCGGCTCTACGAGAACCACACCTGGCCGTCGTACCGGCCGGGCGCGCTGCCCGAGACCCGTGTGGCCGTCATCGACTCGCTGAACCGCGGCTACAACCTCGCCGTCCACATCGGGCACGGCTTCCGCAACGTCATGCACGTGGCCGACGACAACCTCACCGGCACCGACGCGTCCGGCCTGACCAACGGTGACCGCCTCATCAACCTCTACGCCATCAACTGCAGCTCGACCGCCATCGACTACCCGTGCATCGCCGAGGCGTTCATGAAGGCCCCGAACGGCGGGACGGTCTCGCTGGTGGGCTCGACCCGCTACGACTTCCCGACCACCGGGCAGCAGTACCAGGAGGTCTTCTTCCAGCTCCTCTACCAGGGCGGCGTGAGCGCCGTCGGCGAGCTGCACGCGGAGCAGAAGACGCCGTTCGTCGGCCTGTCCGAGTACAACGGCACCCACCGCTGGACGCAGATGACCCTGGTGCTGCTCGGCGACCCCGAGCTGCGCATCTACACCGCCGCGGCCCGCACCCTCGCCGTCTCCTGCCCGGGCACGGTGACGATCGGCACGGCGAGCCTGCCGGTGCACGTCGCGACCGGCGGCGCGGCGCTCGAGGGCGCGCGCGTGACCGCCTACCGGGCGGGCGACGTGTTCGCCACCGGGCTCACCGACGGGAACGGCGACGTCACGCTGGAGATCCAGCCCGAGTCGACGGGTCCGCTCACGGTGACCGTGACCGGCGCCAACTGCCGCCCGGGGCAGACCACGGTGGAGGTGACCGCCGCCGCCGGCCTGGCGCTGGGCGAGCGCTCCGTCGTCGTGGACGACAGCCCCGGCGACGGCCGGGTGGGCAACGGGGACGGCACCTGGGACGCCGGCGAGACCGTGGACCTGTACCCGCGCCTCGCCAACCTCGGGGGCGTGGCGGTGAGCGGGCTGGCCGGCGTGCTCGGCACGACCGACGCGCTGGTCACGGTGGTGCAGCCGGCCGCGAGTTGGGGCACGGTGGCGGCGGGGGACAGCGCCGCGCCGGCGACCGGGCTGCGGGTGAGCCTGCCGTTCGACGCCGACGACCAGCGCGAGGTGCCCTTCACGCTCGCGCTCACCGACGGAGCCAGCCGCACCTTCGCCGCGGTGTTCCAGCTGACGGCGCGCGCGCCCGAGCTGTACCACTATCGGCACACGGTCATCGACGTGCCCGGCGACAACGACAAGATCCCCGAGGCGGGCGAGACCATCCAGTACCTGGTCGCCCTGCGCAATCTCGGCACCGGGACGGCGGTGGGAGTGACGGCGAAGCTGCGCAACACCGACGGCCTGGCCACCGTCACCGACAGCACGGCGGCGTGGGGCGACGTGGCTGCCGGCGCCGAGTCGTCGGGGGACGCCCTCGTCTTCCAGCTCGCCAGCACCGCCGCCCAGTTCGAGTTCATCGTGTCGGACGTCCACGGCGAGCGGCTGCGGCAGACGCTGGACGTGGTGGCGCCGTCCGTTCCCGTGGACCTCCACGGCACGGGCGGGGAGGGCTCGATCTCGCTGACCTGGGCCCGCGGCACCGCGACCGACCTGCTCGGCTACAACGTCTACCGCTCGACCGCGTCGGCCGGCTCCTACACGCGGGTGACCGTGGTGCCGACGGACCGGACCTCCTACTACCGGGACAGCGGCCTGGCGCCGCTCACGCGCTACTACTACAAGGTCGCGGCGGTGGACCGCTCGGGCAACGAGTCCGCGCTCTCGGCGGCGGTGCCGGTGAGCACGAACCCGCCGCTGCACGCCATCTTCCCGCTGGCCACCGGCCGCACGACGCCGGCGCCGATCCTGATCGACCACCTCTACCCGGGCCACCCGATGGACCTGGTGGTGGGCTCCAACCTGATCTTCGTCTGGCACCCGGACGGCTCGTACCCGGTGGACGCCGACGGCTCCTACTCCACCTCCGGCGACTTCAACACCGTCGTCGACTACTACGCCGCCGGGCTCACCGCGGCGGACCTCGACGGCAGCGGCAAGGTGCTCATCGCACCGACCTGGGACGGGAAGAAGATCTACGTCTACGACCTGGCCGGCGCCCTCAAGCCCGGCTGGCCGGTGACCCTCGCCGACAACATCTGGTCCTCGGCCGCGGTCGGCGACGTGGACGGCGACGGCCTCAAGGAGATCGTCGTCGGCTCGAACGGCGCCACGGTGTACGCGCTGCGCGCGAACGGCACCGAACTGGTGGACGGCGACGGCAACCCCTCCACCTTCGGCGTCTTCAAGACCGGGCTGGGCTCGTTCAACCCGGGCACGGCGGCGATCGCCCCGCTGCAGAACGACGGCACGCAGGCCATCATCTTCGGCGCCGCCAACAGCTTCCTGTACGCCTGGCGGCCGGACGGCGCCGACGTGCCGGGGTTCCCGGTGGACCTCCCGGCGGGGATGCGCGCCGGGCCGGCCGTGGGCGACCTCGACCAGGACGGCGGGCTCGACATCGTGGTGCCGGCGATGTGCGACTCGCTCTACGTGATCCGCGCCGACGGTTCGCGCCGGCCGGGCTTCCCGGTGCGCCTGCGCATGGAGGGCACGAGCAAGAACCCCTCGCCGGCCCTGGCCGACATGGACGGCGACGGCTACCTCGACATCGTGCAGGCCAGCACCGGCGGCGGCATCTACGTGTGGAACCGCCACGGCGCGCTGGTCAGCGCCCCCAACCTGACGTTGTGGAGCAACGTCCGCTACAGCACCATGACCGCCTCGAGCGCCGAGTGCTCGCCGGTGGTGGCGGACATCAACGGCGACGGCTGGCCGGACGTGATCATGGGCGACTCGAACGGGCAGCTCACCGCGCTCTCGGGCGCCGACGCCACCGTGCTGCCCGGCTTCCCCATCCAGCTCGGGGGCGAGATCCTGGGCACGCCCGCGGTGGGGGACATCGACGGCGACGGCATGACCGAGATCGCCGTGGCCTGCTGGGACAAGAACGTCTACGTGTGGGACTACGACTTCCCGTTCTCGCCGGGCGCGACGCCGCCGTGGCCGCAGTTCCACCACGACCCGCAGCGCACCGGCTACGCCGCGACCCCGGTGCCGACCGGGGTGGACGAGGGCGGCGACGACGGGCCGGCGACGACGTTCGCGGCGGTCGAGCTGGGCCCGCCGGCGCCCAACCCGGCGCGCGGCGGCACGCGGCTGTGGTACGGGGTGCCGGCCGGCCGGGCGGGCGCGCGCCTGGACCTGGCCATCTACGACCTCTCCGGGCGCCGCGTGCGGACGCTCGAGCAGGGCTTCGCCCGGGCCGGGCGGCACTCGGCCCAGTGGGACCTGCGCGACGCGTCGGGCGCGCCGGCGACGGCCGGCGTCTACTTCGCGCGGCTGGCGACGGGCCCGGAGGTCAGCACCCGCAAGGTCGTCGTGGTCCGCTGACACCGGGCCGCGCCCGCGCGCGGCCGCGCCGCCGGGCCGCCCGGTTTGCCGGGCGGCCCGCGCGTTGCCGGCGCCCGGCCTGTGCTAC
>CAZSQE010000141.1:0-5913 GCA_964608905.1 uncultured bacterium
CCCGTGAGCGCCCCGCCCGGCACCCTGGCCTCGCGCGGCGGCGTCCCCGTGCGCGCCGCCTTCCTGCCCTTCTCGCGCCCCTGCATCGGGCCGCGCGAGAAGCAGCTCGCCATCGAGGCGCTGGAGTCCGGCTGGATCACCACCGGGCCCAGGGCGGAGGAGCTGGGCCGGCGCATCGCCGAGCGCGTCGGGGTGCGCCACGGCACGGCGCTCAACTCCGCGACCGGCGGCCTGCACCTGGCGCTGGCGGCGCTGGGCGTGGGGCCGGGCGACGAGGTCGTCACCTCGACCTACACCTTCGTCGCCTGCGTGAACGTCATCGAGCACGTGGGCGCCCGGCCGGTGCTGGTGGACGTCGAGCCCGACACGCTCTGCCTCGACCCGCGCGCCGTGGAGCGCGCGCTCACGCCGCGCACCCGCGCCGTCATGCCGGTGGACTACGGCGGCCACCCCGCCGACCTCGAGGCCGTCGCCGCGCTGGCCCGCCCGCGCCATGTCCGCACGGTGGAGGACGCCGCCCACGCGCTGGGCGCCGCCGTGGGCGGCCGCCCGGTGGGCTCGCTCTCCGACGTGACGGTGTTCTCGTTCTACGCCACCAAGAACCTGACCACCGGCGAGGGCGGCTGCGTGGTCACCGACGACGACGCGCTGGCCGACCGGATCGACCTGCTGGCGCTGCACGGCATGGACCGCGACGCCTGGAAGCGCTACTCCGACACCGGCTCGTGGTACTACGAGATCACCTCGCCCGGCTTCAAGTACAACCTGAGCGACGTGCTGGCCGCGGTCGGGCTCGGCCAGCTCGAGCACTTCGACGAGATGCAGCGACGGCGCGAGGAGCTGGTGGCGCGCTACGACGCCGCCTTCGCCGCGGTGCCCGAGGTGCGCACGCCGCGGGTGCGGCCCGGCGTGACGCACGCCCGGCACATCTACCCGGTGGCGCTCGAGCTGGAGCGGCTCGCCTGCGACCGCGCCCGCTTCATCACCGAGCTGCGCGCCGAGAACATCGGCACCTCCGTGCACTTCATCCCCATCCACCTGCACCCCTACTTCCGGCGCCAGCTCGGCACGCGCCCCGGCGACTTCCCCGTCGCCGAGGACGCCTACCGGCGCGCCGTGAGCCTGCCGCTCTGGCCCGGCATGACGGACGGCGACGTGGACGACGTCGTGGCGGCGGTGCACAAGATCGCCGGCGCCTACCGGCGCTGAGGCGGGCGCGGCCGGCCCGCGGCGAGGCCTCACTCCGCCTTCTTCCCGATGCGGTCGAGCGAGCGCAGCGAGAGGCCCTCCCGCCGCAGGTAGACGAGGCCGCCCGCGGTGACCGGCAGCCACTGCGCGGCCCAGTAGAACCACGAGAAGGAGTTGGCCAGGTCGCGGTTCGTCACCCCGAACAGCGCCAGCCCGGCGACGCAGGCCAGGTTCATGGTGCCGATGTAGCCCGGGGCCGCCGGGGCCATGATGGCGAAGGCGCTGATGACCAGCACCAGCAGGCCGGCGTACCAGGGCAGGTGCAGGCCGAAGGCCAGCATGCTGAGCTGCAGCGCCACGCCGAAGCAGCCGAACAGCACGAAGGACAGCAGGAACACCCACAGCAGCCGCGGCAGGTCGCGGAACAGGCCCAGCCCCTCGAGGAAGTGCTCGAGCGCGCCCGTCACGCGCCCGCGGTGGCGCTCCGGCAGGCGCCGCCCGAGCCCGGCGATGAGCCGGTGGCTCAGGCCCGGCATGCGCTCGAGCGCGACCAGCAGCACGGTGAGCCCCAGCGTCAGCACGATGAGCGTGCCGGCCCCGGCCTGGGTCAGCCGGGCCGCCTCGCTGCCGGAGCGGATCGGGTGCACGAGCAGGGTGACGCCGAGGATGGCGAGCAGCGTGAGCATGTCCACCACCCGCTCGACCACGATGGTGGCCAGCGCCATGCTCGTCGAGCAGCCCTCGCGCCGCGCCAGCACCCAGGGGCGCACGAACTCCCCCAGCCGGAAGGGCAGCACGTTGTTCGTCATGAAGCCGATCAGCGTGGCGCTCAGCAGGCTGTCGAAGGCCATCGTCCGGCCGCCGGCCAGCAGCGAGCGCCAGCGCAGCGCCCGCACCCAGAAGCTGCCCAGCGCCAGCGCCATCACCGCGACGAACAGCCACGGGTCCGCCCGGGTCAGGGCCTTCCACACCTCCGGGACGCTGACCCCCCGCATGGTGAACCACACCGCCACCACCGAGACGGCGACGCCCACCAGCAGCTGCAGCGTGCGCCTCATCGCCGCTCCCCTCCCGCCGCCGCGTCCGGCTCCCGGCCGGCGCGCAGCTCCTCGAGCTCGCGGCGCAGCAGGGCCAACTCGCGGGCCATCGTCCGGTTCTCGTGCCCCAGCCGCGACAACCGCACCGACAGGTGGAGCAGCACGGCGAGGCTGAAGGCGAGCCCGACGGCGAACACGGTCGAGTTCTCGTAGCGGATGCCGAGCAGGCGGCTCACCCACACCAGCACCGGGGTGGAGAAGCCGAGCACGGCCACGACCGCGGTCGAGATCACCCAGAGCAGGGAGAAGTCCTCCGACAGCCGGCGGCGCCGCACGAGGTCGAGCACGTAGAGCGCGAGCAGCACCGCGCCGACCGCGACGATGACCTGGGTCCGGGACAGGAAGACCATGGGCCGCTCTCCTCTAGGGCCGCGCCGGCCGCTGCAGCAGGGCCATCAGCGAGGCCAGCAGGTTCTTGTAGGGGTAGTACAGCGACTTGCCCAGCGTGTAGAACGACCGCCCGGCCCGGCGCTCGCGCATCTCCACCGGAACCTCCTCGAGGCGGAAGCCGAGGCGCCCGAGCCGGATGAGCAGCGGCGCATCGGGGAAGTCCCACGGGAAGTCGTGCTGGCAGACCTCCATGACGCGGCGCCCGTAGGCGCGGAAGCCCGAGGTCGTGTCGGTGACGCGCGCGCCGAGGGCGGCGCTCGCCAGGCCCGAGAACAGCAGCATGCCGGCGCGGCGCGCGAGCGGCGCGCGGTAGCCCGAGCGGCGCACGTAGCGGGAGCCGATGCTCACGTCGCAGCGCCCGGCCCGCACCGGCTCGAGCACCGCCGCCAGGCTGGCCGGGTCGTGCTGCCCGTCGGCGTCGAGCTGGACGGCGATGTCGTAGCCGTGCGCCACCGCCCAGCGGAAGCCGGTCTGCAGCGCCGCGCCGACGCCGAGGTTGAACGGGTGGCTCAGCACCGGCACGCCGTGCTCGCGCGCCACGCGCGCGGTCCCGTCGCGCGAGCCGTCGTCCACCACGAGCCGGTCGAGCCCGGGCGCGGCGGCCGCCAGCTCGGCCAGCGTGCGCGGCAGGCTCTCCTGCTCGTCGTGGGCGGGGATGACGACCAGCACGCGCGGGCCGCTCACGCCGCCCTCCGCAGCCCCGCCAGGCGGGCGAACAGGCCGAGGACGAGCACGACGCCGTCGCGCAGGCGGCGGGCCCACGGCCGCTCGAGCGGCATCCCCACCAGCTTGTCGAGGTCCTCGCGCCGCAGCAGCCCGACGGTGAACAGCCCGGCGCCGGAGGCCACCGCCAGCAGCAGGTGGAGCGGCACGAGGACCGGCCCGTGCAGCAGGCGGTCGAGCGCCAGGGCGGCGAGCACCGGCGGCAGGAGCAGCGCCACCGCGGCGAGCGCGGAGCGCGCGCGCTCCTCCCGCCCCTCGGGCAGCAGCCGGCCGAGCAGGGCGAGCGCCAGCGCGTACGACACGGCGGCGCCGGCCAGGTTGGCCCAGGCCGCGCCGATGACGCCGAACGGCAGCACGAGCACGAAGTAGGCGCCGAACTCGGTCCCGAACTTGACCAGCGCCAGGCCCATGACCGTGCCCGGCCGGCACAGGGCCTGGAAGAGCATGGTGAGCGGCTGCTGCGCGGTGCGCACGATGGGCACCAGCGCCAGCACGCGCAGGATGGGGACCGCCGGCTCGAACAGCGGGCTGCCGATGAGCAGGGTCAGCTCGCGCGCGAACAGGAAGATGCCGAGCGAGACCATGCAGGCCAGCGCCTGGATCATGCGCTGGGCCTGGTCGAACACGCGGCGCAGCCGCTCGCGCTCGCCGCGGGCCACGAGCTGCGTGAACGAGGGCAGCAGCGAGGCGGGCAGGGTGTTCACCACGTCGTTGAAGCGCTCGATGGTCTGGTAGGCGAAGGTGAAGTAGCCGAGGGCGGCGGGGTCGAAGAGCTTGCCGAGGACGAACTTGCCGAGGTTCTGGCCGGACAGGAAGGTGATGCGCCCGCCCAGCAGCGGCACGGTGTAGCCGAGCATCTCGCGGAACAGCGCGCCCCAGGCGGGGCCCGGCTCCTGCGGCGTCCGGTCGGGGCCCATGAGGCCGCGCAGGGCGAGCACCGCCTGGGCGATGGCCAGCGCCGCGGTCAGGGCGGCGAGGCCGACGGCCAGCGAGCCCAGCCCTTGCCGCGACCACCACAGCAGGCCGACGAGCACGGTCTTGGCGACGTGGAAGCCGATGGCGAGCAGCGAGACGGCGCGGAACTGCTGGGTGCCGAACAGGGTGGCCCGCCCGGTGGTCGAGAAGCCGTCGAACACCACCAGCACCGCCAGCACCGGCACGAGGACGCGCAGCTCGCTCATGTTGAAGAAGCGCGCGATCCACGGGGTGAGCAGCAGCAGCGCCGCGCCGGCGAGCAGGCCGAGGCCGAGCTTGACGCCGAGCGCCAGCAGGTGGGCGCGACGCAGCGTCCGGCGCTGGCCGTGCGCCTGGTACTGCGCGGCGTAGCGTTCGAGGAACATCTCGAGGTTGCCGGTCGCGGTGGTGGCGAAGCCGACGCTGGCCAGGGCGATGGTCATGATCCCGAACTTGGTCGGGCCCAGCCAGCGCAGCAGGAGCACGGAGTAGGCGATGCCCGAGATGAGGGCCGCGACCTTCTCGAGGCCGAGCCAGAAGGCGCCCCGCGAGACGAAGCGGGCGATCTCGCCGGACCTCATCGCCCGCCCCGCAGCCAGGCCAGCTCGCCGGCGAGGAAGGCGCGCACGTCGGTCAGCCGCGCCACCCCGTCGGGGACCGGGTGGTCGCAGGCCAGCAGCGCCGCCATGTCCGGGTGGGCCGGGTCGTAGCCGTGCATCCCGGCCAGCGCCGTCGCCCCCATGAACGAGGGCAGCATGAGCACGCCGGGGTCGAGCAGGAAGACGTCGTCGCCGTAGTCGCCCGCCGGGAAGCGCACCCCGGCGCGCGCCGTCTCCTCGGCCGTGAGCCAGTGGCCCGCGCCGAGGCCGGCGAGCGCGTCACGCACCTCGCGGCGGGCCGCCGCGGAGCGCCACCAGAAGCGCGCGAAGGTGGAGTCGAGGAACGGCACGTAGTCGCGCGGCCAGCGGCTCGCCAGCCGCGCCAGCGTCCCCAGGACGTCCACGCTCCCCCGCACGTCCACCATGCCGTGATCGGACAGCAGCACGAGCCGCAGCTCCTCCCCGCGCGCCGCCGCGCCGCGCGCGGCCTCCCGCAGCCAGGCATCGTAGCGCAGCAGGCGCTCGCGCACCCCCGCCCCGGCCGTCCCCTCGCGGTGCAGCCGGGCGTCGAGGTCGGCGGTGTAGCAGAAGACCAGGTCCTCCGGCCCCCCGGCCAGCGCCCGCGCCGCGGCGGCCAGCGCCTCGTCCTCGCCCGTGCGCCAGTTCCAGCCGCGCCAGCGGACCCCGGAGGCCGCCAGATCGTCCCAGAACGAGCCGCCGGGCAGCCCGCCCGGGGCGAAGAGGTCGTCGCGCTCGGCGAGGTCGAACTCCTCGAGCAGCTCGCGCGGCACGTCGTAGAGGCTGAAGTAGCCGCGCACGCCCCGCCGTTCGACCAGGCGGGTGAGCAGGCGCGAGAGCTTCCAGCTGCGCCGCAGCCGGGGCGGCAGCAGCCCCAGCCGGCGGAAGCCGGCGAAGGGCGTGGGCACGCCGGGCCGCGCGCACCCCCGGCTTCGCCGCCGCGC
>CAZSQE010000142.1:0-5912 GCA_964608905.1 uncultured bacterium
GCGCAGGCCCGGCTGCCCGGGCCCTGCCGGGGCAGGGACTCGAAGACCTCGAAGAAGACCGCCGGCAGGCGGTTCGCCGCCTCGTCCACGTCGCCTCCTCCCGCCGGCGCGGGTCCTCCGCGCGGGCACCCGGGACAGGAAACCACGAACCCCCGCGCCTCGTCGAGTCGCGGGGGCCCGGAAGCTGGCTCGGCGAGTGTACCAGTGCTCGACGCAGCCGCCCGGGCCGGGCCGAGCCCGAGATCTGGTTCCGCATCGTCCACGTCGCAGTGGACCGCCCGGGCGCCTTGGGCGCCGCCTACCGCGACCAGGCGGTCGAGGTCGCGCTCGGGCCCAACGGGGCCTTCGAGAACGGCAACATCGGCACCGTGACGCGATGGGTGCCCGCCGACCGTGTAGTGAGTGCCGTGCCCGCGCGGCGGGGAGTGTCCAAGCCACCAAGGACGCCCAAGACGCCTCGCGTGGTCGAACTCCTCCGCAAGGCCATTGAGTGGCAGGGGCTTCTCGAGTCCGGGGAGGTCCTCAATCAGGCGGCCATCGCTCGGCAGGAGGGCATCACGCGCGCTCGGGTCACGCAGGTCATGGGACTCTTGCGACTCGCACCCGAGATCCAGCAGCACATCCTATCGATGCCCGACGCGGTCCGCCGGCCAGCGATCACTGAGCGCGCGCTGCGCCCAATTTCCCAACTTGATGCTGGCGACCAGGCTGGCGCCTTCGAATCCATCACGGCAACTCCCCGATGCGTCCCACGATCTGGGATGCGCTACCCCTCACGACACCGCAGGTAAGGGGTGACCTTCCTCCAACCAAGGATTGGGGCGGCACTGACCGGCTCCCAGACGGGACGATCGTCGGACCGCTGAGGCGTTCTTACAGGCACTCCCCGTCGGCGTGGCGGCGATTCCCGGCGCCAAGGGCCGTGGCGCGGTCTCGAGGACGTGGAGTTCGCGATGCTGGAGTGGGTCGCCTCGTTCAATCAGCGGCGCCTGCTGCGGCCAATCGAGCATGTTGTCCTGGTCGAGCACGAGGGGACATACTATCGTCGTCAGCAGGCCCCAGACCTGCAGGCGGCACTTGCGTGGCGAGCTCGCCTGGCAGCTCGGGGCGGCTCAGTGAAGGACACCTACAATGAGCTTTGCCAAGCGGATTCGAGAGGGGATCACGCAGCGTCGCGTAGCGATCTACCTGAAGGTCATGGCGGTCTTCATGCTCCTGGGTGCCTTGTCCCACCTCGGGAGCATCTTGAGCATCAGTGGGACCTCCTGGGTGGCCAGGCCCCCGGGTCTCCGGGTCTTCGAAACGGTGTTGGTGGCCGTCAATCTGGCGCTGGCCTGGGGACTCTGGCGAACGAAGTTCTGGGCGGTGGTCGGCTGGGTGGCGGCGGTGGTGCTCCTACAGTCCGTTCCGTTCCTGCTCTTCACCGATTCCTTCGCGACAAATGCCCGCGAGCGGGCGATGCTCTACGGCCAACTGATGACCCATGCGGCGTTGCTGGGTGTCCTCTGGGTGCTTCTGCCGCGCAGGAAGAGGGCCTGACCTCGCCGACCTGGTTCGTCCTGGCGAATGACCCTGGCACCGTGTGGAGGGGCTCAGGAGCGCGGCGCTCGCGGACTTGCGCGTGTTGGCTCGCGCTGAGTTGGGGGGAACAGGCCGGGGAGCAGGTCACCACCCCGGGACGAGTGGACGGCGGGCGAAGTCGAGGGCACTGGAGCGTTCGAGCCTCGCGCGCTCAGCCCCCAAGCGAGAACCCCCTACATCCCAACCGGATGCAGGGGGTCTCGGTCGCTGGCTCCTCGGGTAGGATTCGAACCTACAACCCTCCGGTTAACAGCCGGATGCTCTACCGTTGAGCTACCGAGGAACGTCCCATGCTCAGGGCCGGCGCGGGGCCGGCCCGTGACCATCGAAGGAGGCGAAGCAGTCTACTGAGCCCGCGCCCGTCCGGTCAAGCGGCCCGGGCCCGCGCCCGGGGCGGCGTCCCGGGCCCCGCCCGGCCGCCGCGGCCGCGGCTCAGGCGCTCTTCTTCTGCTCCGGCGAGATCGCCGGGTAGTGCTCGATCCGGCACTCGGGGCAGATGCCGTGCGTGAAGTCGGCCTGCGTGCGCTGCGCGACGTACTCCTCGAGCGAGTGCCAGCGGCTGTCGGCGTCGCGCACCCGGCGGCAGAACGAGCAGATGGGCAGCATCTCGTGGCTCAGCCGCTCGACCTCGGCCCGCGCGCCCTGCAGCTCGGCGTTGGCGACGTTCAGCTCCTCCACCGTGCCGCGCAGCTCCTGGGTGAGCAGCACGATGCGCAGCCCGGCCCGCACGCGGGCCATGAGCTCGCCCTGGTCGCAGGGCTTCACCAGGTAGTCGTCGGCGCCGGTGTCGAGCGCCAGCAGCTTGTTGCTGATCTCGCCCTTGGCCGTCAGCAGGATGAAGTAGGGCGCCGCCTCGCGCAGGCCGGTCTTGACCGACTGGCACAGCTCGAGGCCGTCCACCTCGGGCATCATCCAGTCCGAGATGACCAGGTCGGGCTCGAACGAGACGATGGCCTTCATCCCCTCCCGCCCGTCGGCGGCGGCGAACACCTGGTAGCCCTCGGCCAGCAGCCGCTTGACCAGCACGCGCTGGAAGAAGGGGTCGTCCTCGACCACCAGCACCTTGATCTCGTTGACCGGCTTCACGCGGCCTCCGGCAGCCGGGCCCGGATGCCCGCCACGAACTGCTCGTGGTCGAGGATGGGCTTGGCCACGTAGTCGTCGGCCCCGCTCTCGGCCAGGAGCGCCTCGGCGTCGCCCCGCATCGCGTGCGCGGTGGCCAGCACCACCGGGATGCCCGCGGTGGCCGGGTCCTGCTTCAGCATCCGGCAGATCTCGACGCCGCTGATGGGCCGGTCCTGCCAGCGCGAGTTGTTGAGCGAGACGTCCATGACGACCAGCGCGACGCCGCCGGTCCGGCAGGCGTCGAGGATCTCGGCGACCGACTCGGTCACGGTGACGGTGCAGCCGCAGCGCTTCTCGAGCAGCTTGCGGAAGAGCATCGCGTTGTGGGCGTCGTCCTCCACCACCAGCGCGCGTCTCACGCGGCCTCCCGCTGGCACTCGTCCTCGCCGCCCTGCTCCTCGGCCGACACCTGCAGGTGCCAGTCGATGATATGGGGCAGGAGCTGCGGGTTCTCGTGCACGGAGGTCTTGGGCAGCACGTCGAGCACCAGCCCCTGGTCGAGCAGGCGGTGCTCCTCCTCGCTGCGCGGCTCGGGGAAGTTCGTCAGCACGAGCACCGGCAGCTCGGGCGCCAGCCCGGCCAGCGTCATCTCGCGCAGCACGTCGTAGCCGCTCACCTCGGGCATCATCAGGTCGAGCAGCAGCAGGTCGAAGCCGCGCGGCTGGGTGCGCAGCGCGTGCAGGCACTGCTCGCCGTTCGTGGCGTACTCGATGTGGAACCGCTCCTCGGGCAGCACCTTGCGGATGTAGGCGCCCACCGCCGGGTCGTCGTCGGCCATGAGCAGCCGCACGAGGCGCCCGTCGATCGAGCCCACCAGCTCCTGGATGCGCTCGACCAGCACCGCGCCCTCGACCGGCTTCATCAGGTGGACCGGCTGCCGCGCGAAGGCCGTGGCCTTGAGCTTCTCGATCAACTCGCCCTCGAACCCGGTCACGAAGACGAGCGGGATGTGGCGGGTCTTGGGGTCGGCGGTGAGCCGCTCGGCGAGGTCCCAGCCGGTGCGCAGGTTGGCGTTCTCGGCGCAGGTCAGGGCGTAGTCGAGCACGATGACGGACGGCCGCAGCCGCCGCGCCAGCACCCAGCCGGCCTCGGCGTGCTGCGCCTCGACCGTGCGGTAGCCGTGGCCGTGCAGCAGGGCGGCCAGGTAGCGCCGGAAGATGGCGTCGTCCTCGACCACCATGACCAGCGGCCCGCCGGCCGGCCCGGCGATGCGGTCCGACTGCCCGTCCTCGACCGGGGCCGACTCCGCCTCGTCGCTCCACACCGGGAGCGAGAAGTACATGCGCGTCCCCTGGCCCTCGCCGGCGCTCTGCACGTTGATGATGCCGCCCATCAGCTCGACCAGGCTGCGGGTGATGGCCAGGCCCAGGCCGGTGCCGCCGTAGCGGCGGGTCGTGCTGCCGTCGGCCTGCGTGAACTTCTCGAAGATCATCTTCTGGCGGTCCTTCGGGATGCCGATGCCGGTGTCCGTCACCTCGAACATGACGTGGCCCAGCTCGACGTGCGGCACGGCGCGCACGGTGATGGACCCCTTGGGGGTGAACTTGAGGCTGTTGCCCAGCAGGTTGATGAGGATCTGCTTGACCTTGCCGAAGTCGCCGCGCACGCGCAGGTCCGGCGCCGCCGGCGCCTCGAAGGCGAGCTTGATGCCCTTCTGCGCGGCCTGAACGTGGGTCACGGTGTAGACCTCGTCGAACACGGCCGCCGGGTCCACCGGCGAGATCTCGAGGGCCAGCTTGCCGGCCTCGATCTTGGCGATGTCGAGCACGTCGTTGATCAGCCCGAGCAGGTGCCGCGAGCACTCGAGCGCCTGGCGCTGGAAGTCGCGCTCCTCCTCCGGCGAGTCGCACATCCCGTCGAGCACGAGCTGCAGGAAGCCGATCATGCCGTTGAGCGGCGTGCGCAGCTCGTGCGAGGTGTTGGCCAGGAACTCGCTCTTGAGGCGCGACGCCTCCTCGAGCTGGGCGTTCAGCTCCTCGAGGCGGCGGTTGCTGGTCTCGAGCCCCTCGGCGAACTCCTCGATGCGCCGCTCGGCCTCGACGCGCTCGCTGATGTCCCGCACGATGGCCGAGTACTGCAGCTCCTCGCCCTCGCCCGAGAGGCCCAGCGAGAACTCGACCGGGCGCACGCTGCCGTCGGCGCGGAGCGCCTCGGCGCGCACGACCGTGCCGGTCGGCGGCAGGTCGGTCGTCGGCCGCCCGGCGGCACCCCACTGCAGGAAGCGGTGGACGGGCTGGCCGTCCAGCTCGGCGGCCGGGCGCCCGAAGAGGTCCTGGGAGGCGCGGTTCACGCTGCGCACGCGGGCGGCGCCGTCGAAGGTGACGATGCTGTCGAAGGCGGTGTCGAACACCGCGCGCAGCCGCTCGGCGTGGCGGTGCGTGACCTCGCGCTCGCGCTGCGCCAGGCCCTGCTTGTACTGCCGCCGCCACAGCCAGCCGGCGATGGCCGCCAGCACGAGCAGGGCGCCGTCGAAGACCACCAGGCCGTAGACCATGACCGCCATGCCCTGGGTCAGCTCGGAGCGGTCGGCCTGGCCCACGATCCCCCAGCCGAGGTCGGGCAGGTAGCGCGTCACCACCGCGTGGCGGCGGCCCGAGCCGTCGTCCATCAGCACGCTGCTCTCGACCCCCTCGACCGCCATGGCGGCGGCGCGCACGGCGCGCGCCGATCCGGCCACGCGGTCGCCGGCCTTGAAGCGGGCCCCACCGGGCGGTGACGAGAGGAACTGCACGTCCTCGCCGCGCTTGCGCACCAGGAAGGCGCCGGCGCTGGGGCCGAAGCCGGGCCAGCGCGCGAAGGCCGGCGGCATCACGTCCTGCATGTGAATCCCGAAGCCCACGATGGCGAGCGTGCGCCCGGCGTCGTCGGTGACCGGCAGGGCCAGCCCGATCGCCTGCTCGCCGCTCCCCTCCGCCCACGCCTCCAGGTTCACCCCGCCCTGTCCGGTCTGGCGGGCCAGGTCGGCGAGGCGGCCGAGCTCGTGCGCGTCGGTCGCGAAGCCGGCCAGCAGCGAGCGGCCCTGGAGGTCGAAGAGGTGCACGGCCCGGAAGCCGAACCGCGCCCCGGCCTGGTCGAGGTCGGCCTGCAGGCGCGCCCGCTCGGCGGCGGAGGCGCCGGCCGGGAGCCGCCGGACGGCGGCGCGCAGGTGCGGCTGCTCGACGACGAAGCGCGCCTCGTTGCGCAGGCGCAGCGCCAGGTCGCGGACC
>CAZSQE010000143.1:0-5841 GCA_964608905.1 uncultured bacterium
CGATGCCGCCGGCGGTGCCGTGCCGCAGACGGTGCCCGGCGCGCTGCTGGCCACCGCCACCGCCGAGCTGGCGGTGGACGATCTGGCGGCGGGGCTGCAGCACCCGGAGCGCTTCGTCGGCCTGCACGTCCCCCGCCCGTCGGGGCGCGGACCGCTGGTCGAGGTGGTGGGCGGCGCGCGGACCTCCGCCGGGACGCTGGCCGCGGCGGCGGACCTCGTGCGATGGCTCGGCCGGGTCCCGGTGGTGGTGCGGGACTCGCCCGGCTTCGCCGCCGATCGCCTCCTGCTGGCCGGCCTGCTCGAGGCGCTGCGCCTGCTCGAGGACGGCTACCGTGCCGGCGACGTGGACGCGGCGCTGCGCGAGTTCGGCATGGCGCGCGGGCCGTTCGCGACGCTGCGCGGGATGGGGCTCGAGACGGCGGCGCGCCGGGCGGGCGCGCTGGCCCGGGTGTTCCCGGAGCGCTTCGCGCCGCTGCCGCGCCTCGACGCGCTGCCGTCGTCGGGGCGGCTCGCCGCCCTCGCGCGGCGGCGGCGTCCCGCCCCGCCCGGCGCGCTCGCCGAGCGGGTCGTGCTGGCGATGGTGAACGAGGCGGCCGCCTGCCTGGCGGACGGGGTGGTGGCGGACGCGGCGGCCATGGACCTCGTGGCGACCCACGGCGCCGGCTTCCCGCCGTCCCGCGGCGGCGTCCTGCGGCATGCCGACGCGCTCGGGCTCGCGCACGTCGAGGCGCGCCTGCTCGCGCTGCGGGCGGAGAAGGGCGAACGCTTCCGCCCCGTGCCGCTGCTCACGCGGCTCGCGGCCGACGGCGCGACCTTCGCCGGGCCGCCCGCGGCCTGAGGCCGCGCGGGGGGAAACGACGACGCCCGGCCGTGGGGCCGGGCGTTCGTTGGAGGATCAGGAGCTTGCCCTCTCCGGATCCTGCTCGCAACCCTGGAAGACTCTCGACTGGCTGGTCGCACTCTCGTCACGTTCTCGCGTACGTGACACCTCTATTGACGCATCCGGGGCCCCCGGAGTTGCAATGCGACCGCAAAAAATGGCGCGGCGGGGCGCCCTTCGGGGGCCCGCTTGTCAGGACCGGGCAAAGCGCGGGCCCTCCGGACCCCGGCGGGGCAGGCAGAAGGCGCCCGCGCGGCTCGCGCGGGCGCCTCGGTGGACGTGCCTCCGGGCCCCCGGCTACGTCGCCGGGCCCGGCTCCGCCGGCGGCTTCTCCGCGGCCGCCGGCGCGGCGGGAGGTTCCGCCACCCGATCGGCCGTCGTCTGCGGCGGCTCGGGTTCGGGCGGCACCGGCTTCATCGGCGCCAGCCGCTCACCGTGCAGGAGTCGGTTCATCTCGTCGCCGTCCATGACCTCGCGCTCGAGCAGGGTGTCGGCCAGCAAACGGAGCTTGTCCACGTTCTGCTCGAGATGGGAGAGGGCCTGCCGGTAGGCGCCCTCGACCAGGATGCGGACCTCCTCGTCGATGCGCTGGGCGGTCTGCTCCGAGTAGTCCTTGTGGGTGGCGATCTCGCGCCCGAGGAAGACCATCTCCTCCTTCTTGCCGAAGGTGAGCGGGCCGAGGTTCTCGCTCATGCCCAGCTCGCAGACCATCTTGCGCGCCAGCGCGGTGGCCCGCTCGATGTCGTTGGCCGCCCCGGTGGTGTAGTGCTGGAAGACGAGGTGCTCGGCGGCGCGCCCGCCCATCATCATGGCCAGGCTGCGCAGCAGGTCCTCCTTCGAGCGCGAGTAGCGCTCCTCCTTGGGCACGTAGCTGGTGATGCCCAGCGCCCGCCCGCGCGGCACGATGCTGATCTTGTCCACCGGGTCGGAGCCCGGCATCAGCCAGGCCATGAGCGCGTGGCCGCACTCGTGGTAGGCGGTCGAGCGGCGCTCCTCCTCCGACATGACCAGGCTCTTGCGCTCCATGCCGAGCGTGACCTTGTCGCGCGCGTCCACGAAGTCCTGGCCGGCGACCTTCTTGCGGTTGCGGCGCGCCGCCAGCAGCGCCGCCTCGTTGACGAGGTTGGCGATGTCGGCGCCGGCCATGCCGGCGGTCGAGCGGGCGATGGCGTTGAGGTCCACGTCGTCGTCGAGCGGAATCTTGCGCGTGTGCACCTTGAGGATGCCCTCGCGCCCGCGCACGTCGGGCCAGTCCACCACGATCTGCCGGTCGAAGCGCCCGGGCCGCAGCAGCGCCGGGTCGAGCACGTCGGGCCGGTTGGTGGCGGCGATCATGATGACGCCCTCGTTCGAGTCGAAGCCGTCCATCTCGACGAGCAGTTGGTTCAGCGTCTGCTCGCGCTCGTCGTGCCCGCCGCCGAGCCCCGCGCCGCGGTGCCGCCCCACGGCGTCGATTTCGTCCACAAAAACTATGCAATTATGTGTGAATAGACGATTTGCGACGAAATTGTGATTTCGATCCAGACACAGGTCATAGACGTAGTCCACGGGCGCCGCCGGGCGAATCGTCACGATTCGCGTCCAGCGGACCGCGCCCTCCACCAGAGCGATCAGGTCTTCGATCGGCTCGGTGCGCTCGAGGCCGTGCGCCTGCCGGTGGTCCTCGATCTCGTCCACCGCGGCGAGCAGGCTGCCGCGGGAGGGATGGTGCAGGCCGCGCTCCCAGGCGCTCACTTCGTGTCCGCGCCGGAAGTCGCGCTGGCCCATGTGCACGGAGCGGCGGGCGGCGCGAAGCAGTCCGTCGGCCGGCACGGCGTCGTGGCGCGAGGCCGTGGTCGTGCGACCCGCGAGGAGGTCGAGCAGTTCGCCGACCCGGCGGTACTTCTCCGGATGGTCGGTGTTGATCTTGCGGTAGAAGGCGCGCACGTCGGCGATGCCGGTGAGGACGATGTTGCCGTCGTGCCCGGCGCGAGCCCGCGGCGACAGGGCCGGCACGATGCCGACACGGTGCAGGGCGTCGCGGATGAGGCGGTTCGCCGCCGGGTTCCAGGCGGAGAGGACGACCTGGGGATTGCGCTCGTCGAGCCGGACGGACCCGTCGCCGTCGAAGACGCCGCGCAGCCAGGCGCCGACCAGCAACTCGGGCAACTCCAGCAGGCGAGCCTGCAGCCGGCGGAGGATGTCGCAGACGAGGCGATGGTTGATGAACGTCGTGTAGCAGTCGCGCAGGACGACGGGATGCGTGCCCTGGGGCAGGACGACCTCATAGTGCTTCTTGTTCAGGTGCCGTCGCGGTCGGTAGCCGAAGTGAATCTCGAGGATCTCGCTCACGCGATCGTGGAGCGCCACTTCGGTATTGATGAAGCTCATCGTGCGCGAGGTCGGCGAGGGATCGTACCCGTCCGAGGCGATGAGACCGCACAGGTACAGCAGGTCCTCGGTCACGAAGTCGGGGACGCGCTGCAGCACGGAGGAGCGGAAGCCGCCGCCGCCGAGCGCGACCAACTCCACTTCGTGGCGCCGCTCCCGGATGACGTCGCGCAACTCGCCCAGCCTCGGTCGGCGCTCGCCCCGTCGCGCGCCCCCGAAGCGCACCTGCGCCTCGTCCGGCAGGAAATCCCAGAGCCAGAGGGCGTCGTTGACGGTCGGGATCTGTCGCGGCATGGCGAGGAACTCACCCTCGCGCAGCTCGTCGGTGCGGACCCACTGCAGACGCCCCTCGCGCAGCGCCGGGAACAGGTGGTTCCCGGTGGCGCGGATCGAGCTCGTCGTCGTCACGATCTCGTGGAGATCGGTGCAGCGCTTCTTCGTGATGCCGACGACGTTCACGTCCTCGAGGCCTAGGTCGGGCGTCATCGCCGGCACGCGCGCGCCCACCATGCGCCGTTCGAACATCTCCTCGATCGTGACCTGCCGGCCGCCGCTGAGCGTGACGACGGTGTCGCCGGTCAGGCACGGCGCGTTCCGCTTCGCCTGGTCGAAGAGGTCCCTCACCCTGCTCGCCCCCACCCCGACGAACATCTCGACGAAGTCCGAGCCGGACATCGAGAAGAACGGCACGCCGGCCTCGCCGGCCACCGCCTTCGCCAGCAGCGTCTTGCCCGAGCCCGGCGGGCCGAGCAGGAGCGCGCCCTTGGGGATGCGGCCGCCGAGCCGCTGGAACTTCTGCGGCTCCTTGAGGAACTCGATGATCTCCTGCAGCTCCTGCTTGGCCTCCTCGCAGCCGGCCACGTCCTTGAACGTGACCTTGGGCTGCGTCTCGATCAGCACCCGCGCCTTGGTCTTGCCGAACTTGAGCGCGGCGCTGCCGCCCGACTGCATCTGCCGCAGCAGGAACAGCCAGATGGCGAAGATGAGCACCATCGGCAGGTAGGTGAACAGCGCCGACACCCAGTTGAAGCCGGTGTCGCGCACGTCGATCTCGGCGCCCGGGTTCGTCTTCCACACCCGGTCGCGCACGTCGAGGCCGTCGCCGAGGATGTTCGTGCGGAAGGTCTTGAAGTCGACCTCGTGGCTGCCGACCTTCACCTTCGCGGCCTTCTTCAGCTCGCCGGTGACGGCCCGCTCGGTGATCTCCAGGCTCTCGATGTTGCCGGCGTCCACCTCGCGGATGAAGCGGGTGTAGGAGACGGCGGCGCGCTGGTTCCCCACGACCCCGCCCTGGTACATGCGGAAGGCCATGAGCGACAGCAGCACCACGAGCGTCCAGAACGCGAGCGTGCGGAACGGGCGGCCCGGCGGCAGCGGTCCCGACGGCCGCCGCGGCGGTCCGCCGCGCGACGGCGGCTTGCGGCCCTCGCGCTGCCGGTCGTCGGGGCCGGGAACGCGGCGCAGTCCGCTCACGACCCGACCTCCTCGAACACGCCGACGTAGGGGAGGTTGCGCAGCCCCTCGCGGTCGTCCATGCCGTAGCCCACGACGAACTCGCTGCCGATCTTCCAGCCCCAGTAGTCCACCGGCACCGGGATCTTGCGGCAGGGCACCTTGTCGAGCAGCGTGGCGACGCGCAGGCTGGCGGGGCGCCGCCGCTTCAACACGTCGAGGATGAACGACACGCTCAGGCCGGAGTCCACCACGCCCTCGCACAGCACGACGTGCCGGTCGGCGACGTCCTCGCGCAGGTCCATGAGCAGGCGCACGTTGCCGCTCGAATGCTGGCCCCTGCCGTAGGACGAGACCGAGACGAAGTCGAGGTCGAGGTCGATGGGGGTGGCGCGGGCCAGGTCGCACTGGAACATGCAGGCGCCCTTGAGCACGCCGACGAACAGCGGCCGCTTGTCCTGGTAGTCGCGCGCCAGCTCGAGCCCGAGTTCGCGGACGCGGCGCGCGATCTGCTCCGCGCTGAACATCACCCGCATGGCGGTCCCGGGCTTCCCGCCGGCGGGAGGAGGACCCGAGGGTCCGGAGTGCTGGATCGGCTGGCTCTCAGTCATGTCGCTCCGCGTGGACTCCGAGGACCCTGCGGGTGGCGGCCGTCACCGGCGCGCGCGCGGAACGGCGCACGCCGACCACCCAGAGGATGCCCCCGGCGTCGGCTAGGACCGTGGGATTCCTGCGTACCTGTCGTGCGACCCGCTGGCGGCCCAGGAACCGCCCGAGCCGCGTCGCGCGCGCCCGCCCGAACGGGACGAACCGCTCGTCGCTGCGCGCCCGCCGCACCACCAGCGGACCTCGGATGCCGTCGGCGTCGAAATACTCGCTCGCGCCGGGGCGCGCGCGCAGGCGCCGCCGCGCCACCGCCCCGGTGGTCCAGCGCGCCTCGATGCGCTCTCCGTCGCGGTCGAGACGGCCCGGGGGCCGGAGACGGACCGCCGCGGGCTCGCGCGTCGCGGCCGGGCCGCGGAAGCGGACGACCCCGCGGTCGCGCTCCGCCATCCACCCCCCGGGAAGCTGAATAATGGCGTCCCCGCGCCCGGTGTCAATCAGGTGTTCGAGGCCGGTCAGGTGCCGGTCGGTGAGGC
>CAZSQE010000144.1:0-5836 GCA_964608905.1 uncultured bacterium
CGGGTCGCGCAGGCCGACGCGGTTGCGCCGCACCGCCCGCGCCACCGCCGCCACCGCCTCGTCCTGGCCGACCAGGCGCTTGCGGATCTCGTCCTCCATCCGCAGCAGCTTCTGCGTCTCCTCCTCGGCCAGCTTGACCACCGGGATGCCGGTCATCACCGAGAGCACGGAGGCGATCAGCTCGGCGTCCACCTGCACGTCCTGGGTGCGCTTCGACTCCGACCAGGTCTTCTTCAGCTCGTTGCGCCGGCCGCGCAGCTCCTTCTCCCGGTCGCGCAGCCGCGCCGCCTTCTCGTACTCCTGGCCGTGGATGGCGGACTCCTTCTCCTTGACCACCTCGTCCAGCTTCTGCTCGACCTCGTGGATCTCCGCCGGCACCGTGGTCACCGACAGCCGCGCCCGCGCGCAGGCCTCGTCCACCACGTCGATGGCCTTGTCCGGGAAGAACCGGTCGTTCATGTAGCGGTCGGCCAGCTTCACCGCCTGCACCACCGCCTCGTCGGTGATCTTGACGCCGTGGTGGGCCTCGTACTTGTCGCGCAGCCCCATGAGGATGGCGATGGTGTCGGGCACGCTGGGCTGGTCCACCATGATGGCCTGGAAGCGGCGGTCGAGCGCCCCGTCCTTCTCGATGTACTTGCGGTACTCGTCCAGCGTGGTGGCGCCGATGCACTGCAGCTCGCCGCGCGCCAGCGCCGGCTTCAGCATGTTCGAGGCGTCGATGGCGCCCTCGGCCCCGCCCGCGCCGACGATGGTGTGCAGCTCGTCGATGAAGATCAGGGTGTCCTTCGACTCCCGGATCTCGTTCATCACCGTCTTGAGGCGCTCCTCGAACTGGCCCCGGTACTTGGTGCCGGCGACCACCGCCGCCAGGTCGAGGGTGACGATGCGCTTGTTCTTGAGGCTCTCCGGCACCTGCGAGGAGACGATGCGCTGCGCCAGCCCCTCGGCGATGGCCGTCTTGCCCACGCCCGGCTCGCCGATGAGCACCGCGTTGTTCTTCTTGCGGCGCGACAGCACCTGCACGACCCGCTCGATCTCCTTCTCGCGCCCGATGACCGGGTCGAGCTTGCCCTCGCGGGCGAACTGCGTCAGGTCGCGGCCGAACTGGTTGAGCGCCGGGGTCTCGGGGCGCTCCTCGCGCTCCGCGCTCCCCGGCCCCGCCGGCGCGCCGCCCAGCAGCTTGATGGTCTCCTCGCGCACCCGCTTGCGGTCCACGCCCAGCTCGAGCAGCACCTTGGCCGCCACGCCGTCGCCCTCGCGGATGAGGCCGAGCAGCAGGTGCTCGGTGCCGACGTAGTTGTGCCCGAGGGCGCGGGCCTCGTCCACCGCCAGCTCGAGCACGCGCTTGGCGCGCGGGGTGAACGGGATCTCGCCGATGGTCATCGTGCCGCCCGAGGGGGCGACCATGTTCTCGACCTCCTGCCGGATGCGGTCGAGGTCGAGGCCGAGGTTGTTGAGCACCGCCGCGGCGATGCCCTCGCCCTCGCGGATCACGCCGAGCAGCAGGTGCTCGGTGCCGATGTAGTCGTGCTGCAGGCGGGCCGCCTCCTCGCGCGCGAGGTAGATGACCTTCCGGACCCGTTCCGTGAACTTGTCGTGCATGAGCGGGGAGTCCCCCTCCTAGGCCGCCGGCCCGGGCGGGCGCTCGGCGGCGGCGAGCCGCTCGCGCACCAGCCGGGCGCGGTGGGCGTTGCGTTCCCCGGAGGTCAGCTCGCCCCCGTGGGCCCGCTGCAGGTGCGCGGGCTGCGTCAGCACCAGCAACTCGTTGACGACGTGCAGCGGCGGCAGGCCCTCGAGCCCGAGGGCGATGCCCAGCCGCACGGCCGAGCACAGGTTGATGACCTCGCGGGAGTGGATGGTCCGGCAGTGGCGCAGCGCCCCGTAGGCGCGCCACACCTTGTCCTCGATCTGCAGGCGGGCGTCCCGCATCATCCGCTCGCGCGCCCGCTCCTCGGTCTCGATGATCTGCCGGGTGACGCGCTCGAGGCTCTCGATGGAGTCCCGCTCGCTCCGCCCCAGCGTGGTCTGGTTCGACACCTGGAAGAGGTTGCCCATGATGTCGCTGTGCTCGCCGTAGAGGCCGCGCACGTTGAGCCCCACCTGGGTGATGCTCTTGAGCACCCGTGCGATCTCGTCGAGCAGCACCAGCGCCGGCAGGTGCACGAGCACCGAGGCGCGCAGGCCGGTCCCGGCGTTGGTCGGACAGGCGGTCAGGTAGCCGATCTCCTCCGAGCAGGCGAAGTCGAGCGACTGGTCGAGCTCGTCGTCGGCGGCGTCGGCGGCCGCCCAGGCCTCGGCCAGCTGGAAGCCCGCGGCCATGGCCTGCAGCCGGAGGTGGTCCTCCTCGTTGATCATGAGCGACAGCCGCTCCTCGGGCGCCACCACGATGCCGCGCGGCCGGGCGCCGTCGCCCAGCTCGTGGCTCACCAGGTGCCGCTCGACCAGGACCTGCCGCTCGACCGGCGACAGCTCGGCCATGCGCAGCAGCAGGCTGCCGGCGAAACTCGGAGCGCGCTGCGCCGCCGCCGAGACGCTCATCAGCACGCCCTGCAGCTGCTCTTCGCGGGCGCGGTGGGTGAAGGGCACGCTGCGCAGGTTGCGCGCCAGCCGCACCCGGCTCGACAGCACCAGGTCGGCGTGCGGCCCGTCGGCCGACAGCCAGCGCGCCGGGCGCGTCACCAGCTCGGCGAAGTCCGCGGGGGGCCGTCCGGGCGTGCTCACGGCTTCTCCTCCTCCGGCGCGCGCGCGTCCGCCTCGAGCCGGCGGATCTCGTCGCGCAGCGTCGCCGCCCGCTCGAACTCCTCGCGCTCGACCGCGCGCTGCAGATCGTCGTGGAGCCGCTGGATCTGCCGGAAGCGCGAGGCGCCCTCCCCCTCCCCGGCCGGCCGCTTGCCGCGGTGGCGCGTGTCGCCGTGGATGCGGCGCAGCAGCGGGCGGAGCTGGAACTGGAACGCGGTGTAGCACTCGGCGCAGCCGAGCCGGCCGGTCTCGCGGAAGCCGGAGTACGGCAGCCCGCAGTGCGGGCACTGCACGTGGCCGACCCGTTCCTCCTCGGTGCCGCCCGCCTGGTCCACCATCTTGACGAGGAAGTCGGCGATGTCGAACTGCTGCTTCTTCGCGGTGGCGTGCAGCCCCTTCTCCTCCGCGCAGCGTTCGCACACGTGGATCTCCGACATCTTCTGGTCGTGGATCTCGGTGAAGTGCACCGTGGCGGGGTTCTTGCCGCAGATCTGGCAGAGCATCCGTGTCCCTCTAGTCCGTCCCGTGCAGCCGGCCACCCTCGAGCGTCAGCACCCGGTCGGCCATCGCGGCCAGCCTATCATTGTGCGTCACCACCACAAACGCGCACCCGCGCTCCCGCGCCAGCGCCCCGATCAGATCGTGCAGCTGCGCGGCCGAGCGGGCGTCGAGGTTGCCCGACGGCTCGTCCGCCAGCACCAGCTCCGGCGCCCCCACCAGCGCCCGCGCCACCGCCACCCGCTGCGCCTCGCCGCCCGAGAGCTGGGCCGGGCGGTGCTCCGAGCGCTCCGCCAGGCCGACGTCGGCCAGCGCCGCCCGGGCCCGCTCGCGGGCCGCGCCCGCCGCCAGGCCGGCGATGCGCAGCGGCATCATCACGTTCTCCTCCGCGCTGAACTCGGGCAGCAGGTGGTGGAACTGGAACACGAACCCCAGCCGGCGCGCCCGGAAGTCCGCCAGCTCGCCGTCCGGCAGCCCCTCGACGCGCCGGCCCCGGACCTCGAGACTGCCCCGGTCGGCCCGGTCGAGTGTCCCGAGGATGTTCAGCAGCGTGCTCTTCCCGGAGCCCGATGCCCCGAGGATGGCCAGAATCGTGCCATCGGCCACCTCCAGGTCCACCCCCCGCAGGACCTCGAGGCGCCCGCGCGGGCCCATGTAGGCCTTCTCGATGCCGCGGGCCACGAGCACCGGCGCGGTCTCATCGCGCTTCGTCCCAGGCACCTCGGTCGCTCCCTTCACGTTCCGCCTCAACCCTGTCGCCGGATGGCTTCGACCGGGTCCAGCAGCGAGGCGCGCCAGGCCGGGTAGAGCGCGGCGCCCAGGCACAGCAGCAGCGCCGCCACCGCGACCGCGGCGAAGTCGCCCGCCTCCGGCCGCACCGGCAGCCGCTCGATGAAGTAGACGTCGCCGGGCAGCCGCACGAACGGGTAGCGCTTCAGCACGGCGATGAGGGCCGAGCCCAGCGCCAGCCCGAGCCCGGTGCCCAGCCCGCCGATGAGCAGCCCCTCGGCCAGGAACACCCGCAGGATGGTGCCGCGCCGGGCGCCGAGCGAGCGCAGCACGCCGATGTCGCGGCGCTTCTCCATCACCACCATGAACAGGGTGCTGACGATGTTGAAGGCCGCCACCAGCACGATGAGCGCCAGGATGAGGAACATCACGGTCTTCTCGAGCTTCATCCAGGTGAACAGGTTGCGGTTGAGCTCGATCCAGTTGTTGGCGCGCAGCCCCCGGCCGGGCACCGCCGCGAGCAGTTCGCCCGCCACCCGCGGGGCGGCGAAGATGTCGCGGATGCGGACCGCCAGGCCCGTCACCGCGTCGCCCAGCTGGAAGAAGTCCTGCGCGGCGGGGATCGAGGTGAACCCGAGGCTCGAATCGTAGGTGTAGAGCCCGGAGGTGAACACGGCCACCACGCGGAACTCCCGCATCCGCGGGGCGAAGCCGAAGGCCGAGCTCCCGCTCTCGCTCACCGAGGCGAGCACGACCTTGTCCCCCACCCGCGCGGCCAGCCGGGCCGCCAGCTCGCAGCCGAGCACGATGGCCGGCACGCCGTCGGCCCCCCGCACCGGGATGGAGTCGAGCGCCGGCTCGATGTTGCGGCCCACGTTGGTCACGCCGCGCTCGGCGCGCAGGTCCACGCCCTTGACGATGAGCCCCTCGGTCAGCCCCTCGTGGAACACCATCGCCTTGGCGTAGGTGAACGGCGCGACCCCCTCCACGCCCGGACGGCCCGCCACCACGGCGGCGAGGCTGTCGGCCCCGGTCACGCCCGCGGCGGTCTCCCCCAGCAGCAGGACGTGGGCGTCGGTGCCGGCGATGCGGGTCTGGACCTCGTTCTCGAAGCCGTTCATGACCGCCAGCACCGTGAGCAGCGCGGTCACGCCCACGGCCACGCCGCCGACCGAAATCCCGGTCAGCAGCGTGATGAACCCGCTCTGCCGCTTGGTGCGCAGGTAGCGGGCTGCGATCCACAGCGGCAGGCTCACCGGGCCTCGTCTCCCGTCCCGGCCGGCCCCGTCTCCTCCCCGTCGTCCGGCTCGCCCAGGCCCTCCTCCGGGCCCAGCTGCGGGAACAGGATCACGTCGCGGATCGAGCGCGCGTCGGCGGCCAGCATGACCAGCCGGTCCACGCCGATCCCCACGCCCCCGGTGGGCGGCATGCCGTACTCGAGGGCGCGCACGTAGTCGTGGTCCATCATCTGCGCCTCCTCGTCGCCGCGGGCCCGGCGCGCCATCTGCGCCTCGAAGGCCGCCCGCTGCGCCGCCGGGTCGTTCTGCTCCGAGAAGGCGTTCGCCAGCTCCATGCCGGCGGCGTACACCTCGAAGCGCTCCACCACGCCGGGCCGCGTGCGGCTGGCGCGGGCCAGCGGCGAGGTCTCGGCCGGGAAGTCCACCACGAAGCACGGCCGCTCGAGGCCCGGCTGCACCAGCTCGGAGAAGAGCGCGTCGAGCAGCCCGCCGGCGCCGGCGCCGGGGCGGGTCCCGATGCCGCGCGCCGCCGCCAGCCGCGCCAGCTGCGCCTCGTCGAGGGCGGAGACGTCCTCGCCCAGCGCCCGGCCCGTCTCGTCCAGCATGGACAGGCGCGGCCAGGGCGGGGT
>CAZSQE010000145.1:0-5821 GCA_964608905.1 uncultured bacterium
CTCACGCCCGGGGCGGAGAGGGCCGCGGGCCCGGCCGAGCCGGCGGGGACGCCGGCGCGGGAGGCGAAGCCGGCGTGAACCGCTTCGCCATCGGCGGCGCCGAGGCCGGCGGCCCGGCCCTACTCGTCATCGCCGGGCCGTGCGTGGTCGAGGACGCGGAGTCGTGCCTCGCCGTGGCCACGCGGCTCCGGGAGCTGTGCGCCGCGCGCGGCCTGCCCTACGTCTTCAAGGCCTCCTACCGCAAGGCCAACCGCTCGAGCGGGGCCTCCTTCGCCGGCCTCGGCCCCGACGAGGCGCTGGGCGTGCTCGCCCGCGTCCGGCGCGAGCTGGGCGTGCCGGTGCTCACCGACGTGCACGAGACGGGCGAGGTGCCGGCGGCGGCCGCGGTGGCCGACGCGCTGCAGATCCCGGCCTTCCTCTGCCGCCAGACCGCGCTGCTCGAGGCGGCGGCGCGCAGCGGCCGGGCGGTCAACGTGAAGAAGGGGCAGTTCCTGCCGCCCGCCGACATGCGCAACGCGGTCGAGAAGCTGCGCGCCGCCGGCGGCGCGCGCATCCTGCTGACCGAGCGCGGCACCAGCTTCGGCTACGGCGACCTGGTCGTGGACATGCGCGGGCTGGTGGTCATGCGCGAGCTGGGCTGGCCGGTGGTCTTCGACGCCACCCACAGCCTGCAGCGGCCGGGCGGGACCCAAACCGGCGGCGACCGCCGCTTCGCCTTCCCGCTCATGCGCGCGGCGGTGGCCTGCGGCGTGGACGGCCTGTTCTTCGAGTGCCACCCCGACCCGGAGCGCGCCCGCTCCGACGCGGCGACGCAGCTGCCGCTCGCGGAGGCCGAGGCGTTCCTCGACGAGGCGGTGCGCGTGCGGGCCGCGGCGGGGGAGCGGCCGTGAGCGCGGCGGGCGGCGTGCCCGTCGCCGGGCCGGTGCGCATCCTGTTCCTCGACGTGGACGGCACGCTCACCGACGGGGTCATCACCGAGACGGCGGGCGGGGACGCGCGGCACTTCTGGGTGCGCGACGGCCTCGCCCTGATGTGGGCGCGCGACCTCGGGGTGCTGCCGGTGGTCATCTCCGGCCGGCCCTCGGCGGCGGTCGAGTGCCGCATGAAGGACCTCGGCATCGAGTGCCACCTCGACATCAAGGACAAGGTGGCGGTGGCCGAGCGGGTGCTGGCCCGCGAGGGCGCGGCCTGGGCGGAGTGCGCGATGCTGGGCGACGACCTGCCCGACGTGCCGCTCATGCGCCGCGTCGGCTGGGCCATCGCCGTGGCCGACGCGCAGCCCGAGGTGCTGGCGCGCGCCCACACGGTGACGCAGCGCGGCGGCGGGCGCGGCGCGGCACGCGAGGCGGTCGAGGCGATCCTGCGGCACAACGGCACCTGGGAACGGGTGCTGCGCCGCTACGAGGCGGAGGGATGACCCGGGACCCCCTGGAGCTGGCGCGCGAGGTGGTGCGCGGCGAGGCCGCGGCGGTGGCGGCGCTCGAGACGAGGCTGGGCGAGTCGTTCGTGAAGGCGGTCGTGACGCTGGCCGGCTGCCGCGGCAAGGTCGTGGTCTCGGGCGTGGGCAAGTCCGGGCTGCTGGCGAACAAGCTGGCGGCGACGCTGACCAGCACCGGCACGCCGGCGGTCTACCTGCACCCGGCCGACGCGCTGCACGGCGACGCCGGGCTGTTCGCGCCCGGCGACGTGGCCCTGTTCCTCTCCAAGAGCGGCGCCAGCGACGAGCTGCTGGCGCTGATGCCCTACCTCGAGCGCCACGGCATCCCGCTGGTGAGCATCGTCGCCACGCCCGGCTCGGCCCTCGAGCGCAAGAGCGTGGCCTGCGTCGTCACCGGGCCGGTGCGCGAGGTCTGCCCCCTGGACCTGGCCCCGACCACCAGCGTCACGGTGGCGCAGGTGGTGGGGGACTGCCTGGCGGTGGCGCTGCTCGAGCGGCGCGGCTTCCAGGCCGACGACTTCCGCTTCCTGCACCCCGGCGGCGTCATCGGCCGCGCCGCCGCCCGGCGCGTCGAGGAGCTCATGCACGAGGGCGACGAGCTGCCGCGCGTGGGGGAGGGCACCCGGCTGCGCGACGTCATCCTCGAGATCATGGACAAGCGGCTGGGCATGACCACGGTGGTGGACGGCGCCGGCCAGCTGGCGGGCGTCGTCACCGACGGCGACTTCAAGCGCATCCTGGTGCGCCACCCCGATCCCTGGGACCTCACCGCCGGCGAGATCATGACGCGCGAGCCCAGCACCATCGCGCGCGACGCGCTGGTGGCCGCGGCGGTGCGCCGCATGGAGGAGCGGGCGGCCGGGCCCATCACCTCGCTCGTCGTGGTGGACGACGAGCGCACGCCGGTCGGCGTGCTGCACCTGCACGACTGCCTGCGGGGCGGGGGACGGTAGCCCGGCCGGGTGTCGCGCCCGCCGTCCGCCGACGGTCAAGTCGGGGACGCCCCGGACCGATAACCCCTTCGGGTGACAAGGACGTGACACGCTGGCACTCGTCGTGCTTGCGACCCGCAACCCCCTTTGTTAGCGTGGGCTTCGAAGCGATGGACCGAGCGAACTCCGACTTCCGCGGACGCGTGTCGTCACCGCATGGCGGCCTCCACCGGGAGGCCGTCCTTCTCGGCTTGCTCGCGCTGCTGCTCGCCGGGGCCGCCGGCTGCGGCACCAAACACGCCGCCTCGCCCTCGGCCGCCTCGGGCGAGCTGCCCGACCAGGAGGTGAGCGACTTCGTGCTCACCGAGACCGACCAGGGCAGCCCGGTCTGGAAGCTCTACGCCCGCTACGCCGCCACCTACAACGCCCGCAACGTCATCGTCGCGCGCGCGGTGCGCGTGGACTTCTTCGACGAGCAGGGCGCCCAGTCCTCCGAGCTGACGGCGCGGGAGGGCGAGATCCAGCTCCAGACCCGCGACATGACCGCGCGCGGGAACGTCGTGCTGCAGACCCGCGAGGGCACGCGCATGTCCACCGAGGAGATGCACTTCCTGAACCGCCAGCAGCTCATCGTCTCGCCCGTCGAGCAGATGGTGCGGGTCGAGCGGGCCGGGGACGTGCTGACCGGGTACGGCTTCCAGAGCGACCCCGACCTGCGGCAGTTCGAGTTCAAGCGCCGGGTGCAGGCCACGGTGCGGACCCGCTCGGGCGGCGACGTCGTCGCGCGGCCCGGCGGCACGCCATGAGCGCGGACGAGCTCCGCCCGGCGAGGCCGGCCGACGCGCCGGGGACGGACCCGGCGGACGGGCTGGTCGCCCAGGGCATCGAGCGCTACTACGGGCGCTGGCGCGTGGTGGACGACGTCACCTTCCACGTGCGCCGCGGCGAGGTGGTGGGCCTGCTCGGCCCCAACGGCGCCGGCAAGACCACGTCCTTCTACATGATCGTGGGCTTGCTCCGGCCCAGCCGGGGGCGCATCCTGCTCGAGGGCCGCGACATCACGGGCGAGCCCGTGTACCGCCGGGCGCGGCTGGGCCTCGGCTACCTCGCGCAGGAGCCGAGCATCTTCCGCCGCCTGACGGTGAGCGACAACGTGATGGCCGTGCTGGAGACCATGCCCCTGTCGAAGGCGGACCGCATGGCGCGGCTGCACCAGCTGCTCGAGGACCTCAACCTCACCCACCTGGCCGGCCGCATGGCCCACAAGCTGTCGGGCGGCGAGCGCCGCCGCGTGGAGATCACGCGGTCGCTGGCGCGCCAGCCGTCCTACATGCTGCTCGACGAGCCCTTCGTGGGCATCGACCCCATCGCCGTGACCGAGATCCAGGACATCGTCGGCCGCCTGCGGCAGCGGGGGCTCGGCGTGCTCATCACCGACCACAACGTGCGCGAGACGCTGCGCATCACCGACCGCGCCTACATCATGTACGAGGGCCGCATCCTGCTGCAGGGGACGTCCGAGGAACTGGCCCGGGACGCGCGGGCAAGGGAGATCTACCTGGGTGAGAAGTTCAGCCTCTGACCGAGGCCCCCGCCCGACGGAGTCGACGACACCATGGAAATGAAACCCTCGCTGAACCTGAGCCTCCGCCCGGCGCTCATCATGACGCCCCGCCTGCAGCAGGCGCTCAAGCTGCTGCAGGTGCCGACGCTCGAGCTGCAGCAGATCCTCAAGCAGGAGATGATCCAGAACCCGCTGCTCGAGGAGGTGGACGAGGTCGTCGAGAGCGAGGACCTGGCCAAGGAGGACTCGCCCGAGGAGAAGGCCAACGAGGAGGCCGAGGACCCGTCCGAGGAGGACCCGATCGACTGGTCCGAGTACATGCAGGACGGCGCGCTGGACCGCGTCTACGTGCCGCCGCAGGAGACCTCGGTCGAGTTCCTCGAGAAGGTGCCGGTCACACGCACGACGCTGGCCGAGAGCCTGCTCGAACAGCTCCACTTCCTCGACCTGCCGCCGGCCGACCTGGTGCTGGCCGAGTTCCTGGTCGGCTCGCTCGACGACCGCGGCTGGCTGGCCACGCCGCTCGAGGACGTGGCGCAGGCCACCGGCGAGACGCTCGAGCGCTGCGAGAGCGTGCTCCGGGTCGTCCAGGCGCTCGAGCCGGTGGGGGTGGGGGCGCGCGACCTGCGCGAGTGCCTGCTCATCCAGCTCGAGGCGCGCGCCGAGCGCGACACCCTGCCGTGGAAGCTCATCCACGACCAGTTCGACAACCTGGTGAACCGGCGCTTCCCCGAGATCGCCCGCCAGCTCAAGGTCTCGGCCGAGGAGGTGCAGGCGGCGGCCGACGCCATCGCCCAGCTCAACCCCAAGCCGGGGCTGCAGGTGTCGAGCGAGGACCCCAAGTACGTCGTGCCCGACCTGGTCGTCGAGCGCGTGGACGACGAGTACCTGGTCATGCTGAACGACCGGCACCTGCCGCGCCTGCGCATCTCGAACGCCTACGAGGGCATGATGCGCGACAAGAAGAAGTCCGAGTGCACCGCGGGCGAGGTCAAGACGCGCGAGTACATCCAGGGCAAGCTGAACTCGGCGCGCTGGCTGATCCAGACCATCGAGCAGCGGCGCCGCACGATGATCAAGGTGATGAACTGCATCATCCGCGAGCAGCGCGAGTTCTTCGACAAGGGCATCGCCTTCCTGCGGCCGCTGACGCTGCAGCAGGTGGCGCGCCAGATCGACATGCACGAGTCCACGGTGAGCCGCGTGTGCAGCGCGAAATACGTGCAGACGCCGCGCGGCGTGTTCGAGCTCAAGTTCTTCTTCTCGAGCGGGCTGGAGACCGAGGACGGCGAGGACGTCTCGGCCCGGACCGCGCGCAACGACATCAAGACCCTCATCGACGAGGAGGACAAGAAGGAACCACTGTCCGACCAACGCATCGCCGAGCTCCTGCACGAGAAGGGGCTGCGCATCGCGCGCCGGACGGTGGCCAAGTA
This sequence comes from uncultured bacterium, assembly GCA_964608905.1. Classification (GTDB taxonomy): domain Bacteria; phylum Eisenbacteria; class RBG-16-71-46; order RBG-16-71-46; family RBG-16-71-46; genus JANXPZ01. The sequence continues at coordinate 5,371 of CAZSQE010000145.1, forward strand.
CCGGGAGCAGCTCAGCATCCTGCCGGCGCGTTTCCGCCGGCGCGTATGACGTGGTCCTGGGACAAGAGGGAACCGCACCATGCAGATCAGCACGACCGCGCGTCACTGCGAGCTCGATGCCAAGGTCCGCACGTTCGCCCTGCAGCGTCTGGCGAAGCTGGAACGCTTCGCCCGTGACATCCAGGAGGCCCACCTCATCGTCACGGCCGAGAAGTTCCGTCACGCGGCCGAGATCACCCTGCGCCTGAAGCACCACGAGCTGGTCGGCCGCGAGCAGGCGGACACCGACCAGGCGGCCATCGAGCTGGCGGCCCAGCGGCTCGAGCAGCAGCTGCGGCGGCTCAAGGACCGCCGCACCGAGCACAAGGGCCCGGTCCGCGAGCTGCCGGCCCGCGGCGCGGCCGCCGAACCGGACCTCGACGAGGAGCCGGACCTCCGTTCCGGCACGGAG
>CAZSQE010000146.1:0-5801 GCA_964608905.1 uncultured bacterium
TGGACGCCGCGGCCGGCGGCCGCACGCCGCGGCGCGACGACGAGCCGGGCGGCGAGCCGGAACGGTCCGACGACTGGATCAGCGACGAGCCCTTCGTGTCGTCCGAGATGGCCCTGACCGACCTGGAGGAGATCGGCCCGATCGAGATGACGCGGCTGCGGGGTGAATACGAGGCCGAATGCGCGAGCGAACTGCTCGCGGGCGCCCTGGCCCTGGCCGGCGAGTGCCTGCAGGCCGAGTCCGGGACGGACGGGCAGGACGAGCTGGGGGACCTCCTCGTGCGACTGCTGCGCGAGGCGCTCATGAACGGTGCCTGGCCCGAGGCCCGCAGGGCGGCGCGGCTGCTCGCCGGCCGGCCGACGGGCGCCGGCGCGACCGCGACCCTCCTGCGCGAGCTCTGCGAGGCCGGCTCGCTGATCACCTCCAGCGCGACCCGCGCGGTGGACGAGCAGGACGCGCAGGGCGTGCAGGCCTTCCTGGCGCTCGCCCGCGACTTCGGTTCCCCGGCGACCGAATGGCTGATGCAGGTCCTGGCCACGAGCGGGAAGCAGCGCACGCGACTGCCGCTGGCCCGGACCATCGCGGAGCTGTTGCGCGACGAGCCGGAGCGGCTGGCCCCCTGGCTGTCGGACCCGCGCTGGTACGTGGTCCGCAACGTGGTCCACATCCTGGGTTGGATCGGCGGCGGGGCCATCGTGGGCCTGCTGCGGCCGGCGGCGGTGCACCCGGACCCGCGCGTGCGCCGGGAGGTGCTCTCCGCCCTCGCGCGCGTCGAGCACCGGGAGGCGCGCGACGTGCTGCTGGAGATGCTCGGCGGTGCCGACACGCGCACGTTCTGCGCCGTGCTCCACCTGCTGTCGTCCACCCGCGACCCCGCGGTGGCGGGAGTCCTCCTGGACCGGCTCCTTAACGCCGGATTCCACGGGCGCCCTCCCGAGGAGCGGCGGGCCGTCTACTCGGCCCTGGCCCGGGTCGCCGGGGAGGAGGTCCTGCCCCGGCTCGAGGTGGAGCTGCACGAGGCCCGCAGGTTCCACGGCGACGAGGAGGTCCACCGCCTCTCGGTCGCCCGCTGCATCGCCCGCATCGGCGGGACCCGGTCGCGGGAGATCCTCCAGCGCGGCCTGAGCTCCGGCAACCGGCGGGTCCGTGCCGTCTGCGAGAACGCGCTCGCGGGAGTGCGGTCCCATGAGTGAGCCGCGCGCCGCGGAACGAGCGCCCCGGAGCGGCGCGGCGGCGGCCCGCGAGTCCGTGCTGGGACCGCAGCTCCTCCAGCACCTGTACGGCGCGCTGCGCGGGCTGCGCCTCTACGGCAGCAGCCACCAGGCCCTGCAGGAGCAGGTCCGGCAGCTCATGGGGTCCCTCGCCGCCGTGATGGGCGACGAGGTCGCCCTGGTCGGGATGGGGGAACACTTCTTCCTGAACGACGTGCGCCTCAAGCCCGACCCGGCGCGCGTCGGCCTGTGGCGCTCGCTCATCGCCGAGCTCGAGAGCCGGGGGCTGGGCGGGCTGCGCTTCATGCCGGGGATCTCCGCTGCCGAGCTGGAGGTCTTCCTGCGCTGCGTGCTGGCCGTCCGGGACGCGGCGGGGAGCGCCGGCCTCGCCGAGGAGCTCGCCCGCGTGGGCGTCATCCATGCCACGGGGGTCCGCCTCAGCGAGATGGGAGCCCGGCCGCCGGGCGCGGAGGGTGCCTCGGAGGACCAGCGCGAGGCCGGGGACGGGATCGAGGCGGAGCGCGCGCGCGCGGCGCGGAACTTCCGGAACGCGGTGGACGGCACGCGCGGCCTCGTCCTGCGCACGGTCCAGACCGGGCGTCCCGCCCTGCAGCTGGCGCGCCGCATCGTCCAGCCCATCGTGGACAGCGTCCTGAAGAACGAGTTCTCCATCGTCGGGCTCACGGCGCTCAAGGACCACGACGAATACACCTACGCCCATTGCGTCAACGTGAGCGTGCTCTCGATCAGCATCGGGCAGAAGCTCGGTCTGCCGCGCGCGGCGCTGGCCAACCTGGGCGTGGCCGCCCTGATGCACGACCTCGGCAAGCTGCTGGTGCCCGCGGAGGTGCTGCAGAAGCCCGGCCGGCTGACCCCGGAGGAGATGGACCTGGTCCGGCCCCACCCGCTCCACGGCGTCCGGATGATCAGCCGCCTGCGGGGCCTCATGCCGCTGACGCTCGACTGCATGCGCGTGGCCTTCCAGCACCACATGAACATCGACCACAGCGGGTATCCCCAGGTGCCGGGAGGCGGGGGACAGGCGGTCTTCTCGCGGATCGTGACGGTGGCGGACCTGTTCGACGCGCTCACCTCGCACCGGGCCTACCGCACCCGCCCCTACACCGGCTTCGAGGCGCTTCGCGTCCTGGTGAACCGGAGGCGCCAGCACCTCGATCCCGGGGCGACGTGGGCGCTGGTGCGGACGGTCGGCTTCTACCCGGCGGGCACGGCGATGATCACGGAGTCCGATCACGTCGTTCTGAGCGTGAGCCCGAATCCCGCGGATCTCGGCCGGCCGTACTGCCGGGTCCTGCTGCGGCCCGACCTGTCGGCGCCGGACCCGGCGTCGCCGGAGTCTTGGGACCCGATGCCGGCGGGAGAGAAGATCGCCCGCGTGCTGATGCCCGAGGAGTTCGCGGTGGACCCGAAGATGCTGCTGGCCGCATGAGCAGGACCGCACCCGACGAACGGACGACGACCCGGCCGGACGGACCGCGGCGGCACGCCGGGGGCCCTGGGACGAGGCCCCGGCGGCGACGCGGAAGCCGGATCCGGCGGGAGACGACGCTCGCGACACATCCGTGCGGTGCCGTCGGGGGGCCGGGAACCCGGACTCCCGATCGCACCGCGACGTCCCCTGGGGAACATCATGTCCGATGACGCCGCCAACGCGCGTGACCGGGATCTGCGGGGTTCGTTCCTCGCCGTCCTGGGACTGCAGGAACTTCCCGGCACCGTGCCGGACCTCGCCTTCGTCTGCGACTCCAGGGGCGCGCTGCTCTGGGGCAGCAGCGCGTTCGAGGCCCTGGCCGGCCACCCGCTCTCGGAGTGGGTCGGTGGCGACCTGCTCTCGTACCTCCCGCCCGCGGCGCGGCGGCGCGCACTGCGCGCCCTGGCGAGGCAGCGGCGCCGGGACGAACCCGGCTTCGAGGTCGTGCTGCCCGTGAGCAATCCCCGCGGCGGCGAGACGGACGTCACCGTGCGGGTCCGGACGTGGAAGAGGGCCGACGGCCAGGTGTGCCTGGCGGGCACCGTGCACGAGGCGGGGGCCGACGTCGCGGCGGAGCCGGCGGTGCGGGGCGCGGACGTCGCCGGGACCGGCGGGACGGGGGGAGAGACCGAGCCCCTGGCGGCGGGCGAGGTGCTCGCCACCGTGAACCGGGAGATCCGCGCGCCGATGAACGCGCTGATCGGCATGGCCCGCCTGCTCCTGCAGACGGAACTCAGCGAGGAGCAGAAGGCGCTGGCCGACCTCATCTGGAAGTCGGGCCAGGCGGTCCTGCGGCTGCTCAACGACGCCTGCGTGTTCACGCGCCCCGAGTCGGGCCGACTCGACCTCGACCTCATCCCCTTCGACCTTCGGGTCGCGGTGGACGAGACGGCGGCCGCGCTCGCCCCGCTCGCCGCGGACCGTGGCGTCGAACTGCAGTGCCGGGTCCATCCGGCCGTCCCGTCGCGCCTGAGAGGCGATCCGGGCCGGTTGCGCCAGATCCTGATGAACCTCGGCGAGCGGGTCATGCAGGGCCCCGCGTGCTGGCGCGTCGAGCTGCTGGTGAGCCGCCTGCGCGAGACCGAACAGGGCGTCACGCTCCGGTTCCTGGTCCTGGGCCGGAACGCCGCGGCGGACGGTCCCGGGGCGGCGCCGGCCGCGCCCGCCCGGCCGCGATGCGGGTCCGGCAACGTGTGGGGCCCGGCGGTCATCCAGCGGCTGGCGGACCTCATGGGCGGCAAGACGGGCAGCGACAGCACGGGCGGCGAGGGCTGCCGCCACTGGTTCGACGTCGGGCTCGCGAAGCAGGAGGAGGCCGAGCCGACGCCGATCCAGTGTCCTTCCAGGACGGAGCTGGCCACCCGGCGCGCCCTGATCGTGGATTCCTCGCCGGTCGCGGTCCGGGCCCTGCGGGCCCGGCTCGCGGGCGTGGGGTGCCGCGTGGCGGAGGCGCGCGACGCCGAGGAGGCCCTCTCCTCGCTGCGGGCGGCGGTCGAGGCGGGCGACCCGTTCCACTTCGTGCTCATCGACCGCGACCTCCCCGGATTGGACGGCGAGGAGCTGGGAGCCATGATCCGGGCCGACCACGCGCTGGACGTCGCGCGCACGGTGGTGCTGACGACCGTGGGCCGCCGGGGCGACGCGGCGCGCGCCCGCGCGCGGGGGTTCTCGGCCTTCCTGCCCAAGACCATGGGGGTGGAGGAGCTGGCGGACGCCCTGTGCGAGGTGATCCGTCAGGCGATGGTCACCCCGCCGGGTGGCACGCCCGAACTGGTGACGCGCTACTCGCTGGTCGAGGGGCGACGCAGCCAGACGCGCGTGCTGCTGGTGGACGAGGACACGGTGAACCAGGTGGTGACGCAGTGGTACGTGCGCCGTCTGGGCTACCGCCTCGAGATCGCCGGCACGATCGCCGACGCCCGGATCTCCTGGGCGGACGGCGGGTTCGACATCGTCATGGTGGACGAGCAGCTACCGGACGGGGACGCGCTCGCGCTCGCCCGCGAGCTGTGGGACGGCGGGGCCGACGGCCGGCCCGCGTCGTTCGTCGCGATGTTCCGGGAGGAGGATTCCCCCGCGCGGGCCGCCTGGCTGGAGTCGGGGCTGGGCGGCGCCATCACCAAGCCCGTGGACCTCGCGGTCCTGGCGCAGGTCCTCGAGCGGCTGACCGGCACCGGGATCGCCGCCGGACCCACGGTCGAGGACGAGGGCGACGGGATGCTCGCCGTGCGCCCGGCATCGCCCAGGGACCGGCTGGACATCGTCACGCCGGACGTGGACCGGATCCTGACGGAAGCCGAAGCGCAGGTGATGCTGGCCTCCGCGATGAGGTTCGCGACGTCCGCGACCACGCCCGCGGTGCCGGCGCCCGTCACCGCGGACGAGACCCTGGCCGGGTCGGCCGCGGTGGAAGCCGTACCCGGCGCCCCCACCGCCGGAGAGGCTGCCGCCGAAGCGCCGGCCGACTGGCCCCCGGTGGCGGTGGTCCCCGTGGCCGTGGAGATCCCACCCGAGGCCGTGGCGCACGACGAGCCGCCGGCCGCGGCGGAACCGGCGGCGTGGCCCGCGGCCGGGGATGCGCCCGGTGGGCCGTGCGCATCCCCGATGCCGCTGCCGGCCGTTCTCACGCCGGAGGACGTGCAGATCCTCCAAGCGCCGTCAGGGCCTGCGACGGGGCAGGAGCCCACGGCCTGGCCCTGCGGTTCGTGCGCGACGGAGACTGGCTGGCAGGATGTCGCAGTCCCGGCGGTCGAGCCGGCGGTCGATGCGGCCGCCGATGCGGAGCCCGAGGCGCTGGTCGAACCGGTCGACTGGACGGAGCTCGAGGTCGAGCCTGAGATCCCGGATGGCGCGGAGCCCGAGGCGCCGGCCGAAGCGGTTGAATGGACGGAGTTCGGAGTGGAACCTGAGGCCCCGGCCGAGGTGGAGCTCGAGGTGTTGGCCGACGCAGCGGCTTGGACGGAGCCTGAAGTCGAGGCCGAGGTGCCGGCCGATGCGGAGCCCGAGGCGCTGGCCGAAGCGGTGACCTGGGCGGAGCCCGAACTCGAGGCCGAGGTGCCGGCCGATGCGGAGCCCGAGGCGCTGGCCGAAGCGGTGAC
>CAZSQE010000147.1:0-5713 GCA_964608905.1 uncultured bacterium
CTGTCGGAGGGCGCGCTGGGGCGGGCGGGGGTGTTCGACCCCGCCCTGGTCGGGCAGCTGCACGGCAAGATCCGGCAGCGGGCCGACGGGACGCCGCTCTCGAATGCGGATAACATGGCGCTGGTCGGCGTCCTCTCGACCCAGCTGCTGCACGAGCGGTTCGTGGCCGGCCGGGGCGGGGACGCGCACGCGGCCGCGTTCGACACGATGGTGGACGCCCCGTCCGGGGGGCCGGCGTGAGCCCGCGCCGCCCCGCGACGGGGACCGAGAAGAGGCCGAGGTAACCCGAGCATGGAAACCGTGACCCGCGTGCGCGAGTTCGTCACCCGCAACTTCTTCGTCTCGGACGCCGCCCGTCTCACGGACGACGCCTCGCTGCTGGACCTGGGCGTGGTAGACTCCACCGGCGTCCTCGAGATCATCGCCTTCGTCGAGAGCACCTTCGGCCTGTCGGTGGACGACGACGAGATCGTGCCGGCCAACCTGGATTCGATCGAGCGCATCGCGGCCTACGTGGACCGCAAACTGGCGGCCAAGGGCGCAGCCGGCGCCTGAGGCGGCGACGCGGCGGGCCTTGCCGCATGGAGGCATGGACATGTTCAAGCCGACCCGGAAGTCCGTATCGTGGCTCCTGCCGCTCGCCGCGGCCGCTCTGCTCGGCGGGTGCGCGCGGGAGGCCGTGAAGGAGGGACCCGTGCAGCGCTCGACCATCGCCGACGTGCCGGACTCGGCCTGGACCGCCCTGGCGGCGAGGCGCGTCTACTTCGGCCACCAGTCGGTGGGCGAGAACGTGATGGACGGCGTGGCGGACGTGCTCGCCGCCGAGCCCCGGCTCGGCCTGCGCGTCGTCACCGACGAGGCGGCGCCGGAGGCGGGCGGGGCGTTCCTGCACGGGCCGGTCGGCCGCAACGGCGATCCCGGCGGCAAGACCGACGACTTCGCCGCGCGGCTCGACGGGCCGCTGGCGGGGAAGGTGGACGTCGCCTTCCACAAGTACTGCTACGTGGACGTCACCGCGGCCTCGGACGTGCCGGCGCTGTTCGAGCACTACCGCTCGGCGATGGCGCGCCTCGCCGCCGCGCACCCGGGCGTCGTGTTCGTGCACGTGACCACGCCGCTGGTGACGGTGCCCGGCGGCGCCGCGGCCAAGGTCAAGCGCCTCCTCGGCCGCGTGCCGGGGCGGGCGGTCGACAACCTCGCGCGCGAGCGCTTCAACGAGCTCATGCGCAAGGAGTACGCCGGGCGCGAGCCGGTCTTCGACCTCGCGGCGGTGGAGTCGGCGCGGCCGGACGGCGCCCGCGAGGTGCTCGACGTGGGCGGGGAGCGGGCCTACGCCCTGGTGCCCGCCTACGCCTCGGACGGCTCGCACCTGAACGAGACGGGACGCCGCCGGGCCGCCGAGGAGCTGCTGGTCTTCCTCGCGCGGCTGCCCGCGTCGCGGTGATGGATCGGGACGCCGCGCCGCAGATCGTCCCCTTCACCCCCGAGCTGCTGCCGCTGGTCCGGGACTTCTCCGAGCGCTACTGGACGCGTCCACGCAGCGACGCCTACTACGAGTGGCGCTACCTGCGCTCGCAGCCGTTCAGCCGCATGTTCCTCGCGGTGCTGGGCGGGCAGTGCCTGGGCCTGCTGTCCGCGCTGCGCAAGCCCTACCGCATCGGCGGGCGGGCGGTGGACTGCCTCGAGGTCTTCGACTGGCACTGCCTGCCGGGGGAGAAGGGGACCGGCGTCGGGGTGCGCCTGATGCGCGCGATGATGCGCCAGCCGGAGCCGGTGCTGTCGGTGGGCGGCACGCCGGACGTGCACGCCACGCTGCCCAGGATGGGCTGGGAGCACGTCGGCGCGGCCCGGCGCTTCGAGCTGGTGATCGGCCCGGAGGTGCTGGCCGAGCGTCTGCGCCGCCACCTCGGCCTGCCTCCGGCGCTCACACGGGGAGCGATGCGGCTGCTGACGGCGGGCTGGTTCATGCCGCGGCGGCGGCGCGTGCCGCCGAACGGACTGGTCTCGCCGGTGACGACGCTGCCCGCGGGCGTGCGCGAGCTGCACGCCGACGCCGGCGGCTACGGCCTCGTGCAGCAGCCCGACCCCGACGTGCAGTGCTGGATCGCGGACAGCGCCTGGAGCGGGCACTTCGGCTACCTGGTCTTCGCCCTGGCCGGGCGCGTGCGCGGCTGGGCCATGACCCGCACCTACGCCACCCCGGCGGGGCCGGAGGCCGCCATCGTCGAGGTCTACGCCCCGCGGCCGGACGTGGCGCTCTACACCTGGATGGTCTCGGAGGCGGCGTCGGCGCTGCTGGTGGCGCGGCCGCGCCGCATCCGCGCCCGCGCGAGTTGCCCGGTGCTGCAGGCGGCGCTGCGGGCGAACCACTTCCGGGTCCTGCCGGCCGAGGCGCCGGTGTACCTGTGGCCGAAGGGCGCGTGGGACCGGGCCGAACCGCTCCACATCACGCTCGGCCACTCGGACGCGCCGCTGCTGCCCTTCGCCTGCGGGGCGGCGGCGGGGCCCGGGTCGGGCGCGTGAGCTCGGCCGCCCACAGGTCCGGCAGCCTGGCCGGCGTGGCGATGCTGAACGCGTCCGCCGGGCTGGCGGCGCGCATCGCCCAGCTCGTCATCGCCATCGCCCTGACGCCGTTCGTGCTGGGCCGGCTGGGCCCGGCCCTCTACGGCATCAGCGCCGCCACCGGCTCGATGGTCGAGTACCTGCTGCTGCTGCGCGGCGGGCTCGGCGTGGCGCTGCGCCGCTACGTGACCGTGACCTACCACGCCGGTGACCGCGAGCTGGCCGCGCGCTACTACGCGGCGGGCTTCTGGTGGATGGCCGTGATGCGGCTGGTGGTGGTGATCGTCGGCGTGGCCCTGTCGCGCTGGCTGTGCACCTTCATGCGCATCCCGCCCGACCTGATGACCGACGCCGTCGGCGGCGTCATGCTGATCGTCATCGCCTCGGCGAGCAGCGACCTCGGCGTGCTGTTCGAGGTCCCGACCTACGTCACCGGGCACACCGCGCGCCTGTCGCTGGTCCGCATCGCGGGCGCCGTGGGCAAGGCGGCGCTGGTGGTGCCGGCCTTCCTCATCTTCGTCCCCGGGCTCACCCTCTACGCCGTGACCGTGTGCGTGGTCGAGGTGCTGGTCGCGGTGGGCATCGCGATGGTGGGCGCCCGCGGGCACGTCGTGCCGCACGTCGTGCCGCGGCCGGACTTCGGCACGCGCGAGGTGCGCAACACGCTGTTCCGCTTCGGCGGCATGGGGCTGGTCTCGCAGGTGGCCGGCATCCTCTACCTCGCCACCGACAACCTGATGATCGGCGGCATCTACGGCTCGGAGTACGTGACCCGCTACTCGCTGGGGACGCGCTGGGCGCCGATGATCACCATCCTGCTGTCCACCGGGCTGTCGGCGCTGACCCCGCTGCTGACCCGGCTCGAGGCGCACGGCGAGGGGCACCGCTCGAGCAACATGGTGCTGCGCGCCGCGGCGGTGAACTCGGCGCTGGGCGTGGCGCTGTGCCTGGTGCCCTGCATCCTCGGCGACCTGTTCCTGGTCCAGTGGGTCGGCCCGCAGTACCGCGACAGCGCCCGCTACATGATCGCCATGATGCTGCCGACCGTGGTCGTCGTCACGATGGAGCCGGTGTGGATGGCGATGGTGGCGCGCGGGCGGATCGGCCGCATCGCCATCGGCGACATCAGCGTGGCGGTGGCCAACCCGATCCTGAGCCTGATCCTCGCCCTGCCGCTCGGCATGGGGCTGATGGGCTTCGCCCTCGGCAACGCGGCGGCCATGCTGCTCAAGAACCTGCTGCTCCGTCCGCTGCTCGGCCGCGGCGAGGAGGGCATCCCGTCGCTGTGGGCCACGTTCCGCACGCTGCCCGCGGCGCTGCTCGGCGGCGCGCCGGCGCTGGTCGTGCTGTGGCTGCTGCGGCCGGTCTACGGCGGCTCGCTGCGGGGGGTGCTGCTGGCCGGGTTCCTAGGCGTGACCGGCTGCCTCGCCGGCGCGCTGCTCACCGCCGTGGGCTGGCGGGACACGCGCGGGCTGATGCTGGCGCTGGCCGGCCGCCTGCGCGGGAACGGCGGGGCCTCCTAGTAGGGCCGGTAGGACTTCTCCTCGAACAGGTCCGAGCCCAGCAGCAGGTTGATCTGCCGCTTGATGGCGGCGCGCCGGTCGTTCGTGTGGTAGACGGTGCGTGCCAGCTCGACGAACTCCACGTCGAAGCGCTGCTCGGCCTCGCAGGCCCGCAGGCGGTCCTCGACCTCCCACAGCGCCTCGTTGGCGGCGCGCAGCCCGGCGACCAGCGCCGTCACGTCGCGCGCGGCCAGCGGCGAGGCCGCCCAGGTGGCGCGCAGCAGCTCCAGCTCGCGGCGCACGTTGGCCAGCTTCTCCGGGTCGGCGATGCGCTCGGCCTTGAGCTCGAGGATGGTGAGCTTGTCGAGGAACTCGCCGGGCGAGGTCTGCACGTTCAGCAGCATGGCGGGATCTCCCGGGCGGCGCTCAGCCGCCGTAGCGGACGCGGCCCGGCGGCGTCTCCTCGCCGCGCGCCTTGGGGGTGTAGGTCGAATCGGGCACGAGGAAGGCCGCGCCCGGCGCGCGCCAGCTGGTCTCGAAGACGGAGCGCGCCTGCCGCGCCAGCGGCCGGTTCCGCATCGTCACGGCCAGGTTGCGCGAGGCGTGGAAGTAGTCGGGCGACCAGTTGCTGGTGCCGAGCCAGGTGGTGAGCGTGTCGGCGACCACGTACTTGCAGTGCTCGACGCGGGCGAAGGGGATGTAGCCGCCGCTCCACTCGGGCACCGTGGTCAGCTTCACCTCGATGCCGGGCACCTTCGTCAGCCGCTGCAGCGCCGCCAGCCCGGCGCCGGCCTGCCAGTCGGAGGCGATGACGCGCACCCGCGCGCCGCGCGCCGCGGCGCGGCGCAGCGCCCGGTCGAGCGTCTCGTCGCGGCGGTCCCGGTCGCCGAGGCCGTAGGAGAGGAACTGCACCACGACCTCGTGCCGGGCGCCGTCGAGCACGGCGACGAGCCGGTCGAGGTCCCACAGCGTGGTGTCGGGCACGAAGCGCCGCGGGCTCCACGAGGGCCACAGCAGCACCGTGTCGCCGGGCGCCTGCGCGATGCGGTAGGGCAGCGTGCCGGCGGGGTGGGCGCGCTGCGGCGCCACGGCCGCCCGGGCCGTGTCGGGCGCCTGCCCGACCGGCGTGGCCGCGCCCCAGTCCAGCGCGAACACCCGCGCGAAGTCGGCGGCGACGCGCCGGTCGCGCACCGCCACCCCCAGCTCGTGGATGTGCTTGAGCGCCCGCCAGTCGAAGTTCTGGCTGCCGAGGAAGGTGGTCTCGCCGTCCACGAGGAAGAACTTGGCGTGCTGCACGCCGCCGGCGAGGCGGCCGAAGTCCACGAGCCGCACCTCGAAGCCCGGCAGCCGCGCCAGCGAGTCGGCGGGGAGCGGGTAGGTGCCGTGCATGCGCGCGTCGAGCAGCAGCCGCACGCGCACGCCGCGCCGGGCGGCCTCGCCGAGCGCGGCCAGCACCTCCTCGAGCGGCTCGCCCGGCCAGGTCGAGAGGTAGAACTGCTCGATGTCGAGGCTGGTGCGCGCGCCGCGGATGAGCTCGAGCCAGACGTCGAGCGAGGCGGGCAGCGCCGGGTCGCCGAGGGCGTAGTCCACCGGCCGCGACTCGACGAGGCGGATGGGCGGCGCGGCGCCGGTGCGGGCGGGGCCGGCGC
>CAZSQE010000148.1:0-5686 GCA_964608905.1 uncultured bacterium
GCCCCCGCTCATGCGCTACTTCGCGGAGCGGCGGCGCGCGAGAGGGCCGCGCTCGCCAGCCCGAGCCGGCGGACCGACTCGCGCCGGTAGCGCTCGCGCACCGCCGCCCGGCGCGTGTCGAGCAGGCGGCGGCGCCCCGTCTCCAGGTCCTCCATCTCCACCCAGCCCACCGCCGGCAGGACCTCGTCGCGCGGGTCGCGCAGCAGCAGCGCGGTCACGTCGTGGCGGCGCGCCAGCACCCGCCAGTCCCCGGGCTCCACCGGGTCCTCGAAGTCGGAGATCCAGAAGACCACGCTGTGCCGCGGCGCGGTGCGCAGCAGGAAGCGCACCGCCGCCCGCGGGTCGGCCGCCCCGGCGCGGGCCTCCGCGCCGAGCACGTCGCGCAGCAGCCGCAGCACGTGCGAGCGCCCGCGGGCCGGCGGCACGAAGTGCTCGAGGCGGGGGCTCACCAGCAGCAGGCCGACCCGGTCGCTGTGCCGCTGGGCCGCGAAGCCCAGCACCGCGCACAGCTCGGCCGCCAGCTCGCGCTTCTCGGCCCCGGCGGTGCCGAAGCGCATCGAGCGCGAGACGTCCACCACCAGCATGACCGTGAGCTCGCGCTCCTCGGCGAAGCGCTTGACGAACGGCTCGCCGAAGCGCGCGGTCACGTTCCAGTCGATGTCGCGCACCTCGTCGCCCGGGACGTAGCGGCGCACCTCGTCGAACTCGATGCCGCGTCCCTTGAAGACGCTCTCCGCGTTCCCGGCGAACAGGTCGGCGACCAGGTGGCGGCTCCGGATCTCGAGCCGCCGGACCTTGCGCAGCAGCTCGGCGGTCTGCATGGGCTCCCTCCCCCGCCCCGCGCGCCCCTCAGGGCACGCGGACCTGCTCGAGGATGCGCCGGCCGATCTCCTCGCCGTCGATGCCCTCCGCCTCCGCCTCGTACGAGACGTGGATGCGGTGCCGCAGCACGTCGGGGGCGATGCCCTTGACGTCCTCCGGCAGCACGTACGGCCGGGCCGCCATCAGGGCGAGCGCCTGCGCCCCGCGCACGAGGTGCAGCGTCGCCCGCGGCGAGGCGCCGAAGGCGATGAAGGTGTCGAGCGGCAGCCCGAAGTCGCGCGGCCGGCGCGTGGCGGTCACGAGGTCGAGCACGTACTCCTGGATCTTGTCGTCCACGTAGACGTCGGCCAGCGCCGCGCGCGCCTCGAGCACCTCCTCGCCCCCGGCCCGCGGCCGCAGTTCCGGCAGGCGGCCCAGGCCGACGCGCCGCAGGATCTCCTTCTCCTCGTCGCGCTCCGGGTAGCCGACGCGCACCTTGAGCATGAAGCGGTCGCTCTGCGCCTCGGGCAGCGGGTACGTGCCCTCCTGCTCGATGGGGTTCTGCGTCGCCAGCACCAGGAAGGGCTCCTCGAGCGGGTGGCTCTCGTCGCCCAGGGTCACCTGCCGCTCCTGCATGGCCTCGAGCAGGGCCGACTGGACCTTGGCCGGCGCGCGGTTGATCTCGTCGGCCAGGACGAGGTTGGCGAACAGCGGGCCGCGCTTGGGGGTGAACGAGCCGTCGCGCGGGTTGTAGATCAGCGTGCCGGTCAGGTCGGCCGGCAGCAGGTCGGGCGTGAACTGGATGCGCCGGAAGCGGACCGCCAGCGCCTGGGCCAGGCTCTGCACCGCCAGGGTCTTGGCGAGGCCCGGCACCCCCTCGAGCAGCACGTGTCCGCCGGCCAGCAGCCCGACCAGCAGCCGGTCCAGCATGAGGTGCTGTCCCACCACCACCCGAGCCACTTCCTCGCGCACGTCGTGGAGGACCTGCCCCGCGCGTTCCACGCGGCGCGCGGCCTCCTTCGTGTCCACCGTCATGAGGATCCCTCCCGCGCGGGTGCCGGGACGCCCGACGGACCCGGGCGCCCCGGGGCCGTGCGCGGCATCGGCGTGCGCGACGGCACGCGGAGGCAGTATACGGAAGCGGCGGAGGGATTCAATCGGCGCACCCCGGGCGGGGCCGGCGGCGCGGCGCCCGGTGGCGTCAGGCGGCGAGCCGCTGCGGCTCGTCGGCGCCGCGCCACCCGGCGCCGTCCTCCGCCTCCGACCCGCTCAGCCAGCTGGCCAGCAGCACGTGTGCCGCCACCATGGGGAACGGCGGCACCGGCGACTCGATGCGCTCGAGACGCGTGAGCGCGCGGTCCACCTCGAGCGACAAAGGGCTCACCCGCCCGCCTGCCGCACAGGCGGCCGCCATGAGCTGGTGCACGCGCACCCGCGCCAGCGCCTCGGTGCGCAGGTCCCGCCGGTAGCGCAGCGCCGCCCGCTCGAGCAGGCGCACCGCCGTCTCGTGCTCCCCCCCGGCGAAGGCGTGGAGCCCGGCGCGGTGGAGCTGCTCGCCGGAGAAGAGGGACGGGCACTGGCACGCCAGGGCCCGGACGCGGCGCGACTGGAGGAGGGAGCAGGGCAGGCCGGAGCGCAGGTGCATGCCCCGGGCGCAGCAGGAACGGTGCCACGCCGCCCCCGGGGGCATGGCACCCAACCCGTTGCGGGAGAACGGGGAGGCGCGCGCCGTCTCACGTTCGTTCGAGACCCGCCGGGGCGGCCCGTGCATCATGACGCGCGGCTCCGCTCACCCTGCAAGGCGGCATCGCCCGGCCCGGGCGCGCCGCGGCCCCCCGGCGACGCCGGGGGGCCGCTCCGGACCGCCGGTTCAGCCCGCCGTCACGCGCCCCGGCGGACCGGGTCCCAGCTGAAGAGCGGGTAGGCCGCGCACAGCTCCAGCACGTCCTTCTCGATCGCCGCCGCCACCGCCGCGTCGGCCGGCGCCTCCAGCACCCGCGCGATCCAGCCGGCCATGAGGTCCATCTCGGCGACGCCGAAGCCCCTCGTGGTCAGCGCCGGCGTGCCGATGCGGATGCCGCTCGTCACCCAGGGCTTCTGCGGGTCGTTCGGCACCGCGTTCTTGTTCACCGTGATGCGGGCGCGGTGCAGCGCCTCCTCGGCGGCCTTGCCGGTCATGCCGCGCCGGCGCAGGTCCACCAGCATGAGGTGGTTGTCGGTGCCGCCCGAGACCAGCTCGAAGCCGCGCGCCGCGAGGCCGCCGGCCAGCGCCTTCGCGTTGGCGACGACGCGCACCTGGTAGTCCCTGAACTCCGGCCGGAGCGCCTCGCCGAAGCAGACGGCCTTGCCGGCGATGACGTGCATGAGGGGCCCGCCCTGCAGGCCGGGGAACGTGCTCTTGTCGAGCCGCTCGGCGACGTCGGCCTTCGCCAGCACGATGCCGCCGCGCGGTCCGCGCAGCGTCTTGTGCGTGGTGCTGGTCACCAGGTCGGCGTGCGGCACGGGGCTGGGGTGCAGCCCGGCCGCCACCAGGCCGGCGATGTGCGCCATGTCCACCACCAGGCTCGCCCCCACCTCGGCGGCGATCGCGGCCATGCGCGGGAAGTCGATGACGCGCGGGTAGGCGCTCGCCCCGGCGACGAGGATGCGGGGGCGGTGCTCCTTCGCCAGCGTGTCGACCTGGTCGTAGTCGATGCGGCCGTCCTCGCGCACCCCGTACTGCACCGACTTCCACAGCTGCCCGGTGTACGAGACCGGGTGCCCGTGGGTCAGGTGCCCGCCGTGGGCCAGGCTCATCCCCAGCAGCGTGTCGCCCGGCTTCGACACCGCCAGGTAGGCGGCGAAGTTGGCCGAGGCGCCCGAGTGCGCCTGCACGTTGGCGTGGTCGGCGGCGAAGAGCTGCTTGACCCGGTCGCGCGCCAGCTCCTCGGCGACGTCCACGAACTCGCAGCCGCCGTAGTAGCGCTTGCGCGGCAGCCCCTCGGCGTACTTGTTCGTCATGACCGAGCCCATCGCCTCGAGCACCGCGTCGCTGACGAAGTTCTCGGAGGCGATGAGCTCCAGGGTGGTGAGCTGGCGGCGCCGCTCGTTCTGGATGGCTTCGAAGATGGCGGGATCCTGATCGTGGAGTTGGGACATGGAGCTAGCGGGCCTTCCGGTAAAGGTCTTCGTACGCCCGGATCTTGTCGAGGCGCGGCACGTGCCGGCCGCCCTCGAAGGGGGTCGTGAGCCAGATGCGCAGCCAGCGCACGGCGTCCTCGTGGCGGTTGGTCCGGGCCCCGACCGCGAGGACGTTCGAATCGTTGTGCTCGCGGGTCAGGCGCGCGGTCTCGTCGCTGGTCACGAGCGCCGCGCGCACCCCCGCGACCTTGTTCGCCGCGATCGCCTCGCCGATGCCGCTGCCGCCCAGCACCACCCCGCGCTCGGCCTCCCCGGCGGCCACCAGCTCGCCCACCGGGAAGCAGAAGTCGGGGTAGTCCACCGGCGGCCCGGCGGCGTGCGTGCCGACGTCGACCACCTCGTGGCCCCACGCCGCCAGCTCGCGCTTGAACCGCTCCTTCAGCTCGAAGCCGGCGTGGTCGGTGCCGATGGCGATCCGCATCCGCGCCGCCTCAGCGCGCCGCCGCGGCCTGCGGCACGTGCGTCAGCCAGCCGTGGGTGTCGGGCACCTGGCCGCGCACCTCGTCGAAGTACGCCTGCTGCAGCTCCCGCGTGATCGGGCCGACCTTGCCCGTGCCCACCGGGATCCGGTCCACCGAGGTGATGGGCGACACCTCCACCGCGGTGCCGGTGTAGAACAGCTCGTCGGCCAGGTAGAGCACCTCGCGCGGCAGCGGTCGCTCCTCGACCGTGTAGCCGCGCTCCCGCGCCAGGGTGACGACGCTGGCCCGGGTGATGCCCGCCAGCGCGCTGTTCGCCAGCAACGGGGTGAAGATCTCGCCCTTCACCACGGCGAAGACGTTGGCGGCGCTGCCCTCGCTGACGAAGCCGCTCACGTCGAGGGCGATGGCCTCGTCGTAGCCCTCGGTCACCGCCTCCATCTTGAGCAGCTGGGAGTTCATGTAGTTGGCCGAGGCCTTGACCATCGCCGGCAGGGTGTTCGGCGCCATCCGGTGCCAGGTGCCGACCTTGACCGCGCTGCCCTTCTCGAGCGCGTCCTTGCCCAGGTACTGCCCCCACAGGAACGCCGCCACGCACACGTCGACCGGGTTGCCGAAGGGGTTGACCCCCATGTGCTCGTAGCCGCGGTAGACGAGCGGCCGGATGTAGCAGTCCTTGAGGTCGTTGGCCGCCACCGCCGTCAGGCACGCGTCGCGGATCTGGTCGCGCGTGAAGGTCAGCTCCTGTTCCATGCGGTAGACGCGGGCCGAGAACATGAGCCGGTCGA
The DNA here is from genome assembly GCA_964608905.1 of uncultured bacterium. Classification (GTDB taxonomy): domain Bacteria; phylum Eisenbacteria; class RBG-16-71-46; order RBG-16-71-46; family RBG-16-71-46; genus JANXPZ01. The sequence continues at coordinate 5,189 of CAZSQE010000148.1, forward strand.
TGTGCTCCTCGAGCCGGAAGACGGCCGGCCCCTTCGGCGTGTCGTAGGCGCGGATGCCCTCGAAGACGCTCGACGCGTAGTGCATCGCGTGCGTCAGGATGTGCACCTTCGCGTCGTCCCAGGGCACGAGCTTGCCGTTCATCCAGATGCACTTCGCCTTGGTCATCGGCATGTCTCACCTCGCGGGATGTGCTGCACGGCTCAGGCCGGGCGGCCCCGCACCGCGGTGCGGAGGACCGGCACGATACGACGGACATGGCGCCGGATGCGGCGCAGGCACTCTTCGTACGTCTCCGCCGAGCCCCCGAAGGGGTCGGCCACGGCCGCCTCCGGCTCCCCCGGCGGCGGCCACTCGGACAGCACGTGGGTGCGGGCCGGGTCGGCGCCCAGCGCCGTCGCGGCGCGCAGGTGCTCCCGTTCCATCACCAGCACGAGGTCCGCTCCCCGCAGCAACCCGGCGCCCACCCGCCGCGCCCGGTGCCCGGACAGGTCGAGTCC
>CAZSQE010000149.1:0-5666 GCA_964608905.1 uncultured bacterium
GTCGGGACCATCGTCGCCGCGGAGGGCGCGGCGGCGTTCCGCGACCTGCTCGAGTCGGGGGAGGTGCAGCAGCTCACCTGCCCGGCCGACCGCTCGGGCGGCTACTCCGCGCTGCTGCTGCCGGCGGTGGACTACCTGCAGGCGATGCGCCTGCGCCGCCCGATGAAGCAGGCGGTGGCGCGGCTCTTCGAGCGCTTCGACGCGGTGGCGGCGCCGACCCGGGCCAGCGTGGCCTACCCCGCCGACCGCAACTTCGAGGACGCCTACCCGGGCGTGGGCGGCGGGCCCGCGCTCATCCCGGCCGGGAACCTCTGCGGCCTGCCGGCGCTCGCCCTGCCGAACGGCTTCGGCGAGAACGGCCTGCCGACGTCGTTCTCGCTCATGGGCCCGGCCTTCTCCGAGGACCTGCTGGTGCGCGTCGGCCACGCCTACCAGCAGCGCACCGACTGGCACGTGCGGCGCCCGCCCGGGGTCTGAGCGCGACAGGACGGCGCCGAGGCGCCGACGTGCCACGGGCGGCCGTCCTACGGGGCGGCCGCTCCGGCTTCCATCAGCCCCGGGCCGCTGCGGTGCGCCCGCGCGGCGCAGTCGCCCAGCCAGATGAGCGTCGTCGCCTCGGTGAAGGCCGAGGCCTCGCGCTCGAGCCGCTCGTCCGAGAACATCCGCTCGAGCCGGGCACCCGGCGGCAGGTAGCGCCGCACGAGCGGCAGCCGCTCGAGCAGCGCCTCGCGCATGGCGCGACCCAGCCCGGCGTGGATCCAGCGGCCCTGCTCGACGTCGAAGCCGCGCTTGCGACGCGCGAGCCAGATCGCCTGCGGCAGGCGGCCGCGCGCGTAGTCGCGCAGGATCCACTTGCGCCGGCCGTCGCGCAGCTTGTAGCCGGTGCCCAGCGCCAGCGCGAACTCGGCCAGCTCGTGGTCGAGGTAGGGCAGGCGGCTCTCGACGCCGTGGGCCATCGAGTTGCGGTCCTCGTAGCGCAGCAGGGTCGGCAGGCTGGTGTGCAGGATGTCGTGCACCTGCCGCTCCCACAGCGGCCGGGCGAGGTCGGCGCGCATCGCCAGCGGCCCGGGATCGGCGAGCCGGAGCCGGGTGGCGATGCCGCCCGGGCGCGCGTAGCGCCGGGCGGCCCGCAGGTAGTGCGCCGCGCGGGGCAGCTCGGCGACCAGCTCGGGCAGGGCGCGCAGCAGGAAGCCGAGCGCGCGGCCGCGCTCGCCCCGCCGCAGGAGCTGCCGCACGTGGAAGACCTCGTACTTGCGGTAGCCCATGAAGACCTCGTCGCCGCCCTGGCCGCCCAGCACGACCTTCACGCCGCGCTCGCGGGCGGCGCGGTAGACGAGGTACTGCCCGACGATGCTGCCGGTGGGGAAGGGCGCCCCCTGCGCGGCCAGCGCGCCGAAGTACGCCGCCACGATCTCGTCGATGCCGGGTCGCACGTAGTGCACGTCGAGCCCGGTGTGGCGGCTCAGCGCGCGCACCAGCGGCCCCTCGCTGGCCGCGTCGTCCGGGTGGCCGAAGGTGAAGCCCGTCACCGGGCCCTGCGCGCCGCAGATGACCGCCACCGTCGAGGAGTCGAGCCCGCCGCTGAGCGAGACGCCGACCGGGACGTCGGAGCGCATGCGCAGCGCGACCGCCCGCTCGAGCCGCGCGGCCAGTTCCTCGCGCAGCTCCGCCTCGCCGCACGCGCGCAGCTCCTCCGCCCGGCGCTCGACCGCCTCGCCCAGCGAGTAGTAGGCGCGCGTCTCGAGCGCCAGCGGCTTCGGCCCGGCCAGGTCCACGGTCGCGCAGCGGCCGGGCGGCAGGCTGCGCAGCCCGACGTACGGGGCTCGCTCGCCGTCGTCGTAGACCCAGTAGTGGATGCCGCGCGCGGCGTAGGCCAGATCGGGCTCGAGCCCGAGCCGGCGCGCCAGCGCGTCGCAGGTCGAGGCGAAGTAGAGCCGGTGCGCGTCCTTCCAGTAGTAGAGCGGCTTGATGCCGAAGCGGTCGCGCACCAGGTGGAAGCGCTCGGCGGCGCAGTCCCACAGGCCGAAGGCGAACATGCCGTTGAAGCGTGCGAACGCGTCCGCGCCCCAGGCCTTGTAGGCCTCGAGGATGACCTCGGCGTCGCCCCGCGTGGCGAAACGGTGGCCGCGCGCGGCCAGCTCGTCGCGCAGCTCCCGGTAGTTGTAGACCTCGCCGTTGAAGACGATGCACAGGCGCCGCTCGCGGTCCCACAGCGGCTGGTCGGACTCGGGGGAGAGGTCGAGGATCTTCAGCCGCGAGTGGCCGAGCACGAGCCGGGCCGCCGCGGCACGCGCCGCGACGACGGCCTGGTGGTCGGGGCCGCGCGAGCGCTGGCTCGCGACGACCGCCTCCACCAGTCCGTGCGCTTCCGGGCCCCCGTCGAGGCAGACAGTCCCTGCGATGCCGCACATGTCCCGGCTCCAGGCGCCGAGGTTCACTGCCGAAACGTCGTCGGCCGCGGAGCGGCCCCGTCTCGGGGCTGCCGGGCGGCTGACGCTGAATAGGCTACCTCATCCCGGGCCCGATGGCGCACGAGAAACGGCGGCGCGGCGCGCCCTGTCGCCCGCCGTGCACCCGATCCGTCGCGCGGGCCGGAAGAAGTGTCGTGCCCGGCTTACATCCGCACCTTCCGGGTCCGCCTTCCCGAACCCGGCGCGGGGCCGCTGGCGTGCCGGGCGATGTCCTCCTCCTTCGGCGGTCGCTGCGCCCGGAGCAGGCCGACGGCCCGGTCGAGCCGATCGGCGCCATCGCCGCGGTGGTGGGGCGGGAGCCGGAGGAGCGGCGCGCGGAGCGCCCGGCGGCGCGTCGGCCCGCCGCGCTTTGACAGGCCCGGCGCCTTCCGCTTTAATCCATCGCTCCGTGGGCGATTAGCTCAGCTGGCTAGAGCACTTGCTCGACAAGCAAGGGGTCACTGGTTCAAGTCCAGTATCGCCCACCATCTCCATCTGCGGCTGCCCGACCGGACCCCCGCCCGGTGAGGTCCCGGAAGGCGGCCCTTCGCCGCGCCCGGGCCCCGTATGCCCGTGCCGGACCGAGGAGCCCGCCATGGTTCACGCCCCGCCCCCCGAAGACCGCCCCGACGTCGCCGAGTACCCCGGCGGCGAGGACCTCTACCGCCTGCGTCACTCCACCGCCCACGTGCTGGCGAGCGCGGTGACGGAGTTGTTCCCCGAGACCAGGGTGGCCGGCGGCCCGCCGATCGAGAACGGCTTCTACTACGACTTCGCGCGGCCCACCCCGTTCACGCCGGACGACCTCGTGAAGATCGAGGAGCGCATGCGCGAGATCGTCGCCGAGGACCGGCCGTTCGAGTTCATCGAGACCACGCGCGAGGAGGCGCGGCAGCGCTTCGAGGCGGCGGGGGAGAAGTACAAGCTGCATTTCCTCGAGATGGTCCCCGAGGGCGGCCGGGTCACCTACTACCGCAACGGACCGTTCCTCGACCTGTGCCGCGGCCCGCACCTCGCGAGCACCGGCAAGGTGAAGGCCTTCAAGGTCACGCACGTCGCCGGGGCGTACTGGCTGGGCAGCGAGCGCAACGAGATGCTGCAGCGCATCTACGGCACCGCCTTCCCCACCCGGCAGGAGATGGACGAGCACCTGAAGCGGCTCGAGGAGGCGCTCAAGCGCGACCACCGGCGGCTGGGGCGCGAGTTGGACCTCTACTCGATCCACGAGGAGGTCGGCCCCGGGCTGGTGCACTGGCACCCGCGCGGCGGCATGCTGCGCCACCTGATCGAGGAGTTCTGGCGCGAGGAGCACCTGCGCCGCGGCTACCAGCTCGTCTACACGCCGCACATCGCCAGCGAGCGCGTCTACCAGGTCTCCGGGCACCTCGAGAACTACGCCGACATCATGTACGCGCCGATGGACATCGACGGGCAGGCGTACCGGGTCAAGCCGATGAACTGCCCCGGCCACATCATGATCTACCAGACGCGGAAGCACTCGTACCGCGACCTGCCGCTGCGCTACGCCGAGCTGGGCACGGTCTACCGCTACGAGCGCTCCGGCGTGCTGCACGGCATGCAGCGGGTGCGCGGCTTCACCCAGGACGACTCGCACATCTTCTGCACCCCGGAGCAGCTGCAGGACGAGGTGCTGGGCCTGCTCGACCTGATGGACCACCTGCTCAAGGCGTTCCACTACGACTACGTCGCCTACCTCGCCACCCGGCCGAAGGAGAAGTTCCTCGGCACCGAGAAGGAGTGGGACTTCGCCACCGAGGCGCTGCGGCAGGCGCTCGAGAAGCGCGGCCTGCCCTACGAGATGGACGAGGGCGGCGGCGCCTTCTACGCGCCGAAGATCGACGTCAAGCTGCGCGACGCGCTGGGGCGCGAGTGGCAGTGCCCGACCATCCAGGTGGACCTCAACCTGCCCAAGCGCTTCGGCGTCAACTACACCGGGCCCGACGGCAAGGAGCACGAGGTCATCATGGTGCACCGGGCGCTGCTCGGCTCGCTCGAGCGCTTCGTCGGCATCTACATCGAGCATACCGGCGGCGAGTTCCCGGTCTGGCTCGCGCCCACCCAGGCGGTCATCATCCCGGCCCGCACCGAGGCCTTCGACTACGCCGCCGACACGGCGCGGTTCCTGCGCGCCGGCGGCCTGCGGGTCGAGGTCGACCTGCGCGACGAGAAGATGAACGCCAAGATCCGCGACGCCGAGCTGCTCAAGGTGCCCTACATGGTCGTCGTCGGCCCGCGCGAGGCCGAGGCGGGCACGGTCGCGCCGCGCCGCAAGGGGCAGGGCCAGCTCGAGGCGATGAGCCGCGAGGCCTTCCTCGAGCGGGTGCGCACCGAGAGCCGGGAGCACCGCTAGGGCCGGGCGGGTCGTTCCGGCGGCCCCGCCCGCCCACGGGCGGGGCCGCTTGCTTCACCCGGCCCACCCCTGTACACTGCCGCCCGACATAGCCTCCAAGCAGAAGCCCCGCGCTTCTCACCCCCGCAGGCCCGAATGGCCTCGCTCAAGGGTCCATGGCGTCAGCCCGGCGCGCGTTCCACGGCCGGGTCCGGTCGCATCGACGTCGGGCGGGTCTTCCTGGGCGGAGGACTCGGCCGGCGTTTCCGTTTTCCGGCGGCGCCGGCGGTGCACGTTCCACCCGTCCCAAGCGAACGGAGGTGACCGCCATTTCCTCTGTGAAGCAGCCTGAAGTCCGAGTCAACGAGCGCATCCGGGTACCGCAGGTCCGCGTCATCGGCGAGGACGGCTCCCAGGTCGGCGTGCTGCCGGTCCGCGAGGCGCTCGCCCTGGCCCAGTCCCGGGGGCTCGACCTGGTGGAAGTGGCCGCGACGTCGCGGCCGCCGGTCTGCCGGATCATGGACTACGGGAAGTTCAAGTACGAGCAGAACCGCCGCGCCCGCAAGGCCAAGAAGAAGCAGCACCAGATGCAGCTGAAGGAAGTCAAGATGCGTCCCAAGATCGAGGGACACGACTACGACTTCAAGATCCAGCACGCGCGCGAGTTCCTGGCCGACCGGGACAAGGTCAAGCTGACCGTGACCTTCCGCGGGCGCGAGATCGCGCACCAGGACCTCGGCCACAAGATCATCCAGCGCGCCATCGCCGACCTGGCGGAGCTCGCGACGGTCGAGTCGCCGCCGCGCTCCGAGGGCCGCACGCTGACCGCCGTCCTCATGCCGCGGCCGGCGAAGACGGGCGCCAGG
>CAZSQE010000150.1:0-5665 GCA_964608905.1 uncultured bacterium
GGAGCGGGGGGTGGAAGGACCGGTCATCGGGGCCCGCTCGCGCGGGGGCCCGGCGGCGGCACGAGCCGCGGCGGGGCATTCTAGCAACGGCGGGGCGGTTCCGCACCCGCATTCGCCACCCGCGGCGGCGGGGCCCGTGCAGCCCGGGCCGCGGACCCGCCGGCCACGCTCCCCCACGTGGCCCGCGTCGCGGCCTGGCCCGCCACCCGAACGGCGTGGCGCTTTGACGCGGGCGGCGGCTTGTTGGACGATGCGGCACGGTCCGCCCCGCGCGGGCGGGCCCGACCGAGTCCGTCACCTTCCCGGCCGTCCGGTCCGCCGGACGCGCCGCGCCCCGGGGGAGAACCCATGCGCCGAACCCGGCCTTCCCGGCTGGCCCGAGCCCTCGCCGTCCCGTCCGTGCTGACGCTCGCCCTGTGCCTGTTCCCGCCCGGCGCCGCCGCCGACGAGGGGATGTGGACGCTGGACCACCCGCCCGCGGGGGCGCTGCAGGAGCGCTACGGCTTCACGCCCGCGCCGGAATGGCTCGAGCACGTGCAGAAGGCCAGCATCAACTTCGGCGGCGGCTCGGGCGCCTTCGTCTCGCCCGACGGCCTCGCCCTCACCAACCACCACGTGGCCATGGGCCAGCTGGCCAAGATGTCGTCGCCGGAGCACGACTACCTGCGCGACGGCTTCTTCGCCCGCACGCGGGCCGAGGAGATGCCCTGCCCCGACCTCGAGCTCAAGGTGCTGATGAGCTCCACCGACGTCACCGCCGCGGTGCGGGCGGCGGAGGACTCGGCGGCGGCCGACAGCCTGCGCTCGGCGCGGCGGCAGGCGGCCGTCGCCCGGCTCGAGCGGGAGGGGACCCGCGACGGCCTGCGCGGCGAGGTGGTCGAGCTGTACCGCGGCGGCGAGTACTGGCTGTACCGCTACAAGGTCTACCGCGACGTGCGCCTGGTGTGCGCGCCCGAGGAGCAGGCCGCGTTCTTCGGCGGCGACCTCGACAACTTCTGCTACCCGCGGCACGACCTCGACTTCGCCTTCTTCCGCGTCTACGAGGACGGCCAGCCGGTGCGCCCGGAGCACTGGTTCCGCTGGAGCAGGGCCGGGGCGAAGGAGGGCGACCTGGTCTTCGTCGCCGGCAACCCCGGCTCGACGCGCCGGCTCTACACCGTCGCCCAGCTCGAGCACGAGCGGAGCCGCGACCTGCCGCTGCGCATCCTGCTCAACGAGCAGCGGCTCGCCGCCTACCGCGCCTACGGCGAGCGCGGCGCGGAGCCGGCCCGCCAGGCGCGCGACCGCGTGCGCGGCCTCGAGAACAACCTGAAGCGCCAGCGCGGCTTCCTCGCCGTGCTCTCGGACTCGGCCGTGATGCGGGCGCGCCGCGCCGCCGAGCGGGAACTGCGCCAGCGCATCGCCCGCAACCAGGAGGCGTCGCGCCTCGCCACCTACGCCTGGGAGCGCGTCGCCGGGGCCATGGACGAGCAGGGCCGCCGCCACCGCGAGTACGTGGTGCGCGACTTCTCGCGGGTGAGCCGGCTGCTCGACCTCGCCAACGGCATCGTGCGCTACACCGCCGAGGTGCAGCGGCCCGACGGCGAGCGGCTGCGCGAGTACCGCGAGACCCGGCTGGCCTCCGAGCGCTTCCGCCTGCTCTCGCCGGCGCCGATCTACCCCGCGATGGAGGAGATGATCCTCGGCGTCGTGCTGCAGCAGTGCCTCGACCTGCTCGGTCCGGACGACGCCTTCGTCCAGCTGGCGCTGGGCGGCCGGGCGCCGCGGGAGGTCGCGCGCGAGCTGGTCGCCGGCACGAGGCTGCGCGACGTCGCCGTGCGCAAGGCCCTGCTCGAGGGCGGCGCGAAGGCGGTGACCGCCTCGAAGGACCCGCTCATCGCCTGGGCGCGCCGGCTCGACGGGCCCTACCGCGAGCTGCGGACGTGGAACGAGGAGAAGGTGAAGGCGGTCGAGACGCTCAACAACGGCCGCATCGCGCGGGCGCGCTTCGTGGTGGACGGCCGCGCCATGCCGCCGGACGCCACCGGCTCGCTGCGGCTCTCCTACGGCACGGCCACCGGCTACCCCGAACTGACCACCCGCGTGCCCTGGACGACGACCTTCCACGGCCTGTACGACCGCTCGCTCGGCTTCGGCGGCCAGCCGCCCTTCGACCTGCCGCCGCGCTACGTCGAGCACCGCGACGACATCCGCCTCGAGACGCCGCTCAACTTCGTCTGCACCGCCGACATCATCGGCGGCAACTCGGGCAGCGCCGTGCTGAACCGGGCCGGGGAGTACGTCGGGCTGGTCTTCGACGGCAACATCGAGGCGTTCGCCTGGGACTACTTCTACACCGACGCGCAGGCGCGCTGCGTCTCGGTGCAGTCGGCGGCGCTGATCGAGGCCCTGCGCCGGGTCTACGGCATGGACGGCCTGGCGGACGAGATCGAGGGGGCGGCGCAGTAGCCGCCCGGCGCCCATGACCGACACGCGCGCCGCCGGCGTCCTGCTCCACCCGACCTCGCTGCCGGGCCGCTTCGGCATCGGCGACCTCGGGCCGGAGGCCGTCCGCTGGCTCGACTTCCTCGCCGCCGCCGGCCAGAAGCTGTGGCAGGTGCTGCCGCTGGGGCCCACCGGCTACGGCGACTCGCCCTACCAGTGCTTCTCGGCCTTCGCCGGGAACCCGAACCTGGTGAGCCCGGAGCGGCTGCTCGAGGACGGCCTGCTCACGGCCGCCGACCTCGACGCCGCGCCCGCCTTCGCGGCCGGGCGCGTGGACTACGGGGCGGTCATCGCCTGGAAGGGCGCCCTGCTGGCGCGGGCGCACGAGCGCCTCGCCGCCGGGGCGGCGCCGGCGCTGCCCGCCGCCTACGAGGCGTTCCGCGCCGCGCACGCGGACTGGCTCGAGGACTTCGCCCTCTTCATGGCGCTCAAGGACGCGCACGACGGCGCGGCCTGGACGGCGTGGCCCGCGGAGCTGGCGCGGCGGGAACCGGTCGCCCTCGCCGCGGCGCGCGGGAGGCTCGCGGCCGAGACGGACCGGCACCGCTTCCGGCAGTTCCTGTTCTTCCGCCAGTGGAGCGCCGTGCACGCCCACGCGCGCTCCCGGGGCGTGCGGGTCATCGGCGACCTGCCCATCTTCGTGGCCCACGACAGCGCCGACGTGTGGGCGAACCCCGGGCTGTTCCAGCTCGACGCGGCGGGGCAGCCCGCCGTGGTGGCGGGCGTGCCGCCCGACTACTTCACGAAGACCGGCCAGCTGTGGGGCAACCCGCTCTACCGCTGGGACGAGATGCGGCGCGACGACTACGCCTGGTGGACGGCGCGGCTGCGCTCGGCGCTCGGGCTCATGGACCTGGTGCGGCTCGACCACTTCCGCGGCTTCGAGGCCAGCTGGCAGGTCCCGGCCGGGCACCCGACCGCCGAGCACGGACGCTGGGTGCCGGGGCCGGCGGAGCACTTCTTCGAGGTCGTGCGCGCCGCGCTGGGCACGCTGCCGCTCATCGCCGAGGACCTCGGGCTCATCACCCCGCCGGTGGTGGCGCTGCGCGACTGGCTCGAGCTGCCGGGCATGCGCATCCTGCAGTTCGCCTTCCAGGGCGACGGGCGGCACCCGTTCCTGCCGCACAACTACGTGCGCCACTGCGTCGCCTACACCGGCACCCACGACAACGACACCGCGCTGGGCTGGTACGCCACCGCGCCCGAGCGCGAGCGCGACTACGCGCGGCGCTACCTCGGGGTGGACGGCCCGGGCATCGCCTGGGGCATGGTCCGCGCCGTGCACGCCTCGGTGGCCGGGCAGGTGGTCGTGCCGCTGCAGGACCTGCTCGAGCTGGGGCCGGAGGCGCGCATGAACCTGCCCGGCCGCCCGGACGGCAACTGGGGCTGGCGCTGCCGCGACGGGCAGCTCACCGAGACGCTGCGCGACCGGCTGCGGGACCTCACCGGGATGTTCGGCCGGTAGCGCCGGGACTTCCCGTGGTGGGCACGCGGCGCGGCACGCGCGGCCGCGCCCGGTGGTGTATATTCCACGGTTCCATGACCTTCCACCCGAGGACCGCATGAATCCGGCCACCGACAAACCCGCGCTCCAGCCGCCCCCCGACGTCAACCCGCGGACCGAGCCGGTGCTCGACTTCCCCGACCGGGCCCTGGGGGAGATGTCGGCGGCCGACTACGCGGCGCTGGGCTTCATGTCGGGACTGGAGGTGCACCAGCAGCTGGTGACGCGCGGCAAGCTCTTCTGCCGCTGCCCGGCGGGCCGCCGCGTGCGCCGCGTGGACGCCGAGGTGCTGCGCCACATGCGCCCCACCCTGTCCGAGCTGGGCGAGTACGACGGCTGCGCCCTCATGGAGTTCAAGACGAGGAAGGAGATCGTCTACCTGCTCGAGCGCGGCACGGTCTGCACCTACGAGATCGACGACACGCCGCCCTTCCCGATGGACGACGAGGCGGTCCGGGTGGCGCTCGAGATCGCCCTGCTGTTCGGGCTCAACCTGGTCTCCGAGCTGCACGTGATGCGCAAGCAGTACCTCGACGGCTCGATCCCCACCGGCTTCCAGCGCACGGCGATGATGGGGCTGGCCGGGCGCATCCCCTTCCGCGTGCCCCACCTCGGCGTGGACCGCGAGCTGCGCATCCGCCAGTTCTCGCTCGAGGAGGACTCCTGCCGCGAGGTCTCCGACGTCGGGCACCGCATCGTCTTCCGCACCGACCGGCTGGGCATGCCGCTCATCGAGACGGTGACCGAGCCCGACCTGCTCACGCCCTGGGAGGTGGAGGCGGGCGGGCGGCTGCTGGCGCAGGTGGCGCGCGCCACCGGCCTGGTGCGGCGCGGCGCGGGCGCGGCGCGGCAGGACACCAACGTCTCGGTCGCCGGCGGGCGCCGCGTCGAGATCAAGGGCGTGGGCAACCACCGCCGCCTGCCGCTGCTCACCCACAACGAGGGCTTCCGGCAGCTCAACCTGCTGCGCGTCCGCGCCGAGCTGCTCCGCCGCGGCGTGCAGGCCGGGGCGCTGGCGGTGCCGGAGAAGGGCCGGCCCTGGCAGGTCTCGCCGCTGGTGACCGAGGCCGGGCCGCTGCTCAAGCGCTGCGACTTCCAGCCGATCGCCGACGCCGTCGGGCGCGGCGAGACGGTGGCGGCGCTGGTGCTGCGCGGCTTCGGCGGGCTGCTCGTGCGCGCGACGCAGCCGGGCGTCACCTTCGCCCGCGAGTTCGCCGACCGGGTGCGGGTCATCGCCTGCCTGACGGCGCGGCCGTTCATGATCCACTCCGACCTGACCGACTACGGCCTCCTGCAGGCCGAGTGGCGCGCGCTGGCCAAGCGGCTCCGCGCCGGCGCCGGCGACTGCATGGTCGTGCTGTGGGGCCCGGAGGACGACGTCGAGACGGCGGTGCGCGAGGTGTTCGCCCGGGCGCGCGAGTCGCTGGCGGGCGTGCCGGCCGAGACGCGCCAGCCGTTCCCCGACGGCACGACCGGCTTCGAGCGCATCCTGCCCGGCGCCGACCGCATGTACCCCGACACCGACACGCCGCCCAAGGCGGTGCCCGACGCGTGGGTGGCCGAGGCGCGGGCGCGGCAGCCCGAGCGGCCGTGGGAGCGAACGTGCCGCTACGAGGCTCTGGGCCTGCCGCCGGCGGCCGCCGCGCGGCTCACGACCGATGCGTCGCTGGGCGGGCT
>CAZSQE010000151.1:0-5642 GCA_964608905.1 uncultured bacterium
CGCGCGGGCGCCGGGGCCGCGAGCGCGGGCGGCAACGTGTCGACGGGCGCCTGCGCCGGGGCGCCCGCGAGCGCGGGTCCGGGCGCCCCGGCGGCGAGGCCCGCCGCGACGAGCACCGCCAGCACGGGAAGCGCGCCTCGCGCCGCCGGTCCCATCCCCTACTGCGCCCGCTCGCCCTCGACCACGATCTTCGACAGGTCCCAGCCGCGCACGAACAGCGAGCGCACCTCCGCGAGCAGGCGCAGGCGGTTCAGGCGGGTGGGCATGTCCTCGGCGTTCACCAGCACCGCGTCGAAGAAGCCGTGGATGGTCTGCTCCATCTCGAGCAGGGCCGGCAGGATGGCCCCGTAGTCGCGCCGGTCCCACAGCGGCCCGGTGGCCGCGCGGGCCCGCGCCAGCGCGGCGGCCAGCTCCCGCTCCATCGGCTCGGCGAGCCGCGCCTCGTCCAGCCGCTCCGGCAGGGTCTCCGTCGCCTTGGCGAGGATGTTGTCCACGCGCTTGAACAGCACCGCCAGCGGCTCGAAGCGCTCGTCGCCGCGGAAGCTTTCGATGGCCCGCCCGCGCGCCAGCGCGTCGCCGGGGTCGGCCCAGCCCGGCGACTCGGTTCCGTCGAGCCGGACCACCGCCGCCAGCGCCGCCTCGCACGAGTCGTAGCGCACCTCGCGCTCCTCGAGCGCCGCGCGCACGCGGTCGCGCCAGAAGGCGGCGAGCTGCTCCGGTGTGCCCGCCGGAGCGGGCGCGGCGGCGGCCGCGAACGGCGCCAGCGCCGCGGCGGCCACGGCCGCGAGGTCGGCCCGCAGGTCGTTCTCGACGAGGATGCGCACGGCGCCGTTGGCGGCGCGCCGCACGCCGTAGGGGTCCTGGCTGCCGCTGGGCGCCTTGCCCGCGGCGAAGGCGCCGGCCACGTGGTCGAGCTTGTCGGCCAGCGAGAGCAGCGTGCCGCCCGGCGTGCGCGGCAACTCGTCGCCGGCGAAGCGCGGGTGGTAGTGCCAGTAGATCGCGTCGGCGACGGCCGCCGGCTCGCCGGCGCGCCGCGCGTAGTGCCCGCCGATGACGCCCTGCAGGCCGGCGTACTCCTTGCCGCTGCCGATCATCTCGGTCAGGAGGTCGGTCTTGCACAGCAGCGCCGCGCGCTCGACCGTCACCCGCTCGGCCGGCGCGATCGCCCCGGCCAGCCGGCCGCCCAGCGCCACCAGCCGTTCCGCCTTCTCGCGCAGCGAGCCGAGGCCCTCCATCCAGACGACGCTCTCGAGGTCGGCGACGCGATCGGCGGGTGGGCGCTTCAGGTCGGTCTGCCAGTAGAACTCGGCGTCCTCGAGCCGCGCCGCCAGCACGCCCTCGTTGCCCCTGCGGATGACGTCGAGGCCGCGCTCGTCGCCGTTGCGCACGGCGATGAACTTGTCGAGCAGCACGGCGCCGCCCGAGCCGGGGGATTGAACGGTGAAGAACGACTGGTGCTCGCGCAGCGCCGAGATGATGACCTCGTTGGGCAGGTCGTGGAAGCGCGCGTCGTACGAGCCGGCGAAGGCGGTCGGCCACTCGACCATGAAGGTGTTGATGTCGAGCAGCGCCTCGTCGGGGCGGACTTCGCCGCCCAGCGCGCCGGCGACCTGCTCGATCTGGGTGCGCAGCCGCTCGCGCCGCACCAGGTGGTTGGCCAGCACGAAGGCCCCCTCGAGCGCGCCGAAGTAGTCGACCGCCTGCTTCAGCACGACCGGCCCCGGGGCGAGGAAGCGGTGCCCGCGCGAGTCCCGGCCGGCCTCGAGCCCGAAGGCCCGCACCGGCAGCACCTCCTCGCCGAGCAGCGCCACCAGCCAGCGCACGGGACGGGCGAAGCGCGCTTCCAGGACGACCTCCCCGGGTGGGGAGATCGTGGCCCGGCCACCGCCCTCCTTGAGGTCGGAAGGCATGGAAGTTTCGGGCGCGTCCGAAGACTGCGTGGGCCAGCGCATGGACTTGGGGAACGCCAGCTTCACCGCCAGGCCCGCCAGCAGCGCCGGCAGCACGTCGGCCGCCGGCTTCCCGGGCTGATGCACGGTGACCTCGACGTACTCGCCCTTCGGCGTCTCCACCCGGCGCACGTCGGCCGGGTCCACGCCGCGGCCCGAGCAGAAGCCGAGCAGCGCCTTCGTGGGCTTCCCCTCGGCGTCCCAGGCCACCCGCGCCGCCGGGCCCTGCACCACCTCGTCGCGGTCGGGCTGGCGGTCGGCCACCGCCTCGACGCGCAGCGCCAGGCGCCGCGGCGTGGCGGTGGTGCGCACCGGGCCGTGGGCCAGCCGCAGTTCGTCCAGCCCGGCGGCCGCGCCGGCCTCGAGCTGCTCCAGCGCCGGCACGATGTAGCCCGCCGGCAACTCCTCGACGCCGATCTCGAACAGGAGGTCGCGGCTCATGCGCGGCCCTCCCCGCGCCGCGGCTTCGCCGCGGCACGCGCGCTCTCGTCCTGGAAGGACTTCACCCACGCCGCGCGCTCGGCCTCGTCCCGGATCAGGGGATAGCCCAGCTCGCCGCGCAGCCGCGCGAAGGCGACCGCGGCGGCGCGCGCCAGCTTGCGCACGCGGGCGATGTAGCCGACGCGCTCGCTCACCGAGATGGCCCCGCGGGCGTCGAGCAGGTTGAACAGGTGCGAGCACTTGATGACGGCGTCGTAGCCGGGGCCGACGAGCTTCAGCTCGAGCAGGCGCAGGGCCTCGCCCTCCCACGTCTTGAACATCTCGAGCAGCGCCGCGACCGGCGCCTCCTCGAAGTTGTAGCGCGACCACTCGACCTCGTTGCGCACCCACAGGTCGCCCCAGGTGACCGCCTCGCCCAGGATCCGCCCGTCCTCGGCGCGCGCCCCCGGCGACCACACCAGGTCCTGCACGCGGTCCTTCGCCTGCAGCATCATGCCGATGCGGTCGAGCCCGTAGGTCAGCTCGGCCGACACCACCGGCAGCTCGAGCCCGCCGCACTGCTGGAAGTAGGTGAACTGCGAGATCTCCTGCCCGTCCATCCACACCTGCCAGCCCACGCCCGCCGCGCCCAGCGTCGGGCTCTCCCAGTCGTCCTCGACCAGGCGCAGGTCGTGCTCGAGCGGCTCGATCCCCAGCGCGCGCAACGAGTCGAAGTACTGCTCGACCACGTCGATGGGCGACGGCTTGAGCAGCACCTGGTACTGGAAGAACTGCTGGAAACGATTGGGGTTCTCGCCGTAGCGCCCGTCCTTGGGGCGGCGCGAGGGCTCGACGTGGGCGACGCGCCAGGGTTCGGGCCCGAGCGAGCGCAGGAAGGTCGCCGGGTTGAACGTCCCGGCGCCGACCTCGGACGGGTAGGGCTGCTGGACGACGCAGCCGCGCTCGGCCCAGTAGGTCTCGAGCGCGAGCATCATCTCCTGCAGCGAACGGGCGGGCTCTGGAGCCATCAGGCAGCCTCCGACGAGCCGGGGCCCTGCAGCGCGCGCAGCAGCTCGAGCGAGCGCAGGCCCTGGAAGCGGTGGAAGTGGTGACGCAGGAAGGCCTCGATGACGCGCAGGATCTCGCCCGCGCGCTTCACCTCGACGTAGTCGCCGGCCTCGCGCACCGGCCGCGACAGCAGCAGCGACAGCCCGGCCAGCGCGTCGGCCGAGAGCCGCACCACGCCGCCCTCGGCGGCGCAGGGGTCGCACAGCATGCCGCCGCGCGCCGGCGAGAACAGCCGCTCGGCCGAGAGCGGCCGCCCGCACTGGGCGCAGGCGTCGAGCCGCGGGCGGTAGCCGAGCAGGCTCGCCACCTGCAGCTCGAAGGCGATGGTGATGGCGGGCAGCGCCGCCGCGGGGGCCTCGGTCACCGCCTCGAGCGCCTGCACGAGCAGGTCGTAGAGCGCCTCGTGCGGCTCCTCGCCCCAGACCAGCCGGTCGATCAGCTCGAGCGCCGCCGCGGCGTGCGCCAGCCGCGCCAGGTCGGTGAGGCTGCCGCCGGTGGCGGTGATGGTGTCGGCCTGCGACAGGAGCTGCAGGTCGCGGTCGGGCTTGTGATAGTAGACGTAATGCGCGCGCGACAGCGGCTCGAGGGCGAAGCCGAACCGGCTCGGCGTCTTGCGCGCGCCCTTGGCGATCAGGCGCACCGTGCCGTGGTCGCGCGTGTAGACGACGACGATGCGGCTCGTGTCGCCGAGCGCGTGCGTCTTGAGGACGACCCCCTCACTGCGGACGAGGGCCACCGGGCTCCTCCCCCGACCCACCGGCGCGGGCACCCCCGCCGGCGCGGGCGGCCCCGGCGGCGCGGGCATCCCCGGACGCGTGCGCCGCTGCGGACGGCAACTCGGTCCCCGGCGCCGGGGCCCCTTCCGGCGACAGCTGGGCCCCGAGGTCCGACAGCAGCTCGCCGCCCGGCTGCAGCACGCCGCCCGAGACGACGACCTTGAGGGCCTCCTCCACCGTCCAGTCGAGGTGGATCACCTGGGACCGCGGCACGTAGTGGACGAAGCCGGAGGCGGGGTTGGGCGTGTGCGGCACGAACACGACCTCGACCTCGGCCCCCAGCCGGCGGCACACCTCGGGGTCGGGCCGCGCCGGCACGAAGCCGATGCGGTAGATGCCGGGCGAGGGCCACGGGACGAGCACGACCTGCTTGAACGCGGTCTCGCGCTCGGTGAAGAGCGCCTCCCCGAAGGACTTGGTCGAGCCATAGAGCACGCCGACGCCGGGGATGCGGCTCAGCAGCCGTTCCCAGAAGTCGAGCAGCGGCCGGCCGCCCAGCCAGCGGCCGAGGATGGTGACGATCCAGCCGACGACGAGCAGGAGCACGAAGGTGGCGATCAGCCCCAGCCCGGGGATGCGGTGGTAGTCCAGGAATTCGAAGCGCAGGTAGCGTCCCAGCAGGCTGTCCATCCAGTTCAGCAGCAGGTAGAGCAGCCACAGCGTGATGGCCGTGGGCGCGAGCGCGAGCAGGCCGGCCAGCAGGTAGGTGCGCAGCCGGCGCATCGCGTTGCGGCCGCGCGAGGGCGGCGTCGGGGTGTCCATGGGGCAAGAGTCTCCGATGGGCCCGCTGCGGTCAAACCGGGCGGTGGTGCACGTCCGCCGCGCCCGGCAGCCACGCCCCGACGTGCGCGGCCCTCCAGGTGCACGTCCGCTGCGCCCGGCGGCCACGCCCCGACGTGCGCGGCCCTCCAGGCGCACGTCCGCTGCGCCCGGCAGCCACGCCCCGACGTGCGCGGCCCTCGGCGGAGCGCGCGCGCGACGCGCGGGCCGCGGAGTCTGCCGGGCGGGGCGCGGGTGAGCGCGCTTCGCGGCATCGGCGATGCCTGGGGACTCGGTGGGCGACTGCAAGAATATTGGCTATTGACAGGTCTTTGGGCTCCCGCGGCGTTTCGACCGTCGCTCTGTTCTGGCGCCGCACCAGAACGCATACGCCGGGCGTGGGCGCGATTTCGAGCCCGGTTAGGCAAACGTGCTCGGACCGCGAGGCGTTGTGCGGTGTGCGAGCGTCTGAGAGAGCCGAAAATGGGCGTGGTATGAATACGTGTGTTCGAGCGGCTCCGCGCTTCATGCGGGCTCCCCACCCGCACCGGGCCCACGCGAACGACCGGGGAGATCGACCCCTACCCGGGCTGCAAGCGGGTACCCCGCCCGTTCTGACCCGCCCCCGCGGGATGACCGAGATGCCCAGCTACACGCTCTCCCACCTGTC
>CAZSQE010000152.1:0-5637 GCA_964608905.1 uncultured bacterium
CGAGGGCCGGGCGAGGGCTGCGGGGGACCGGGCGCGGGCGAGCCCGCGGGGCTTGACCCTCACTTTCGCGCGGTGGTAGATTCCGTCGCCGCAAAGCCTTACGCCCGACCCGGCTCGCATTTCCCTCCGAGCAAGTTCCCACGACAGCCGCATGAACCGCCCTGGCGGGGAGGTGTCTTTTGAAGGAGTTCACCACCGCTCAGATCCGCAACGTCGCTCTGGTCTCACACCACGGCGTCGGCAAGACCTCGCTCGCCGAGGCGATGCTGTTCAACGCCAAGGCGACGAACCGCCTCGGCCGCGTCGCGGACGGGACCACGCTGCTCGACTACGCCGCCGACGAGGTCGCGCGCCAGATCACCATCAACCTGACGCTGGCGCAGTTCGAGTGGCAGGGGCACAAGGTCAACCTGCTCGACACGCCGGGCTACCCGGACTTCGTCGGCGACGTCCACAGCGCGCTGCGCGTGGCCGACGCGGCGCTGCTGCTGGTGCGCGGCGCGAGCGGCGTCGAGGTGGGGACCGAGGTGATCTGGGAGGTCGTGCGCAAGGAGAAGACCCCGGTCGTGGCGGTGGTCAACATGATGGACAAGGAGCACGCCGACTTCGACGCCGCGGTGCGCTCGCTGCGCGAGCGCCTCGGCATCAACGCCGTGCCGGTGCAGCTGCCCATCGGCCAGGCGGACACCTTCCAGGGCGTCGTCGACCTCGTGCACCACAAGGCCTGGAGGTTCGCCGGCCAGGACATGGAGGAGAAGAGCGAGGCCATCGCCGTCCCCGACGACATGAAGGACGCCGTCACCGCGGCCCGCAACCAGCTGCTCGAGGAGGCGGCCACCGGCGACGAGGCGCTCATGAACAAGTTCCTCGAGACCGGCGAGCTCTCGGTCGAGGAGATCCGGCGCGGCCTGATGCTGCGCGTGGTGCAGCGCGACCTCTCGCCGGTGTTCTGCTGCGGCGCCTACCACAACCAGGGCGTGCGCGAGCTGCTCGACGGGGCCATGGACCTGCTGCCCTCGCCGCTCGACGTCCAGCCGGGCACGGGCCAGCTGAGCGGCGCCGAGGTGGTCTGCAGGCCCGCGGCGGGCGAGCCGCTGGCGGTCATGGTGTTCAAGACCCTGTCCGAGCAGCACCTCGGCGACCTGTCGCTGCTGCGGGTGTTCTCGGGCCATCTCGAGGTCGGCAAGGAGCTGGTGAACACCACCCGCAACCGCGCCGAGAAGACCGGCACGCTCTACCACCTGGTGGGCAAGGAGCGGCTGGAGTGCAAGTCGGTCGTGGCCGGCGACATCGCCGCCGCGGTCAAGCTGCGCGAGACCCACACCGGCGACACGCTGGCCGACAAGGCCCGCCCGGTGCTGCTGCCGCCGCCCAACTTCCCGGCCCCGGTGACCGCCGAGTGCGTGCGGCCCAAGAGCAAGGGCGACGAGGAGAAGATGGCCCAGGGCCTCAACCGCCTGCACGAGGAGGACCCCACCTTCCGGCGCGCGTACGAGACCAGCACGAAGGAGACGCTGGTCACCGGCATGGGCGACCTGCAGCTCGACGTCATGGTGGACCGCCTCAAGAAGCGCTTCGGCGTCGAGGTGCTGCTGCAGCGGCCGCGCGTGCCGTACCGCGAGACCGTCCGCGGCACCGCCAAGGGCGAGTACCGCCACAAGAAGCAGACCGGCGGCCGTGGCCAGTTCGGCGAGGTCCACCTGCGGATCGAGCCGCTCAAGCGCAGCGAGGGCTTCAAGTTCGTCGACGAGATCAAGGGCGGCGTGGTGCCGAACCAGTTCATCCCGGCGGTCGAGAAGGGCGTCGTCGCCGGCATGGAGAAGGGGCCGGTGGCCGGCTACCCGGTGGTGGATCTGCAGGTGGCGCTCTACTTCGGCAAGTACCACGACGTGGACTCGTCCGAGATGGCGTTCAAGATCGCCGGCGAGTCCTGCTTCCACCAGGTCATGCTCGAGGCCAACCCGATCCTGCTCGAGCCCATCGAGGAGATCGCCGTGCGCGTGCCCGAGGAGTTCCTCGGCGACGTGATGGGCGACCTCTCCTCGCGGCGCGGCAAGATCCTCGGCACCGAGTCGGACGGGGCGCACCAGGTCATCAAGGCGCTGGCGCCCGCCTCCGAGGTCTACAAGTACGCGACCCACCTGCGCTCGCTCACCCAGGGCCGTGGCACCCACTCGGCCAGGTTCTCTCACTACGAGGAAGTGCCGCGCGAGCTGGCCGAGAAGGTCGTCGCCGCGGTGCGCGCGGAGAAGGAGGCAGGGGCGAACGCCTGATCCGGCGGACGCTCCGGAACCCATGTCCGGCCATTCCAAATGGGCGACGATCAAGCGTAAGAAGGGTGCCACCGACCAGGCGCGCGGGAAGGTCTTCTCCAAGTACATCAAGGAGATCACCCTGGCGGCCCGCGGCGGTCCCGACCCGAACATGAATCCCCGGCTGCGCACCGCGATCGCGGGGGCGAAGTCGGTGAACATGCCGGCGAACAACATCGAGCGCGCCATCCGGCGCGGTGCCGGCCTGGAAGAGGGCGTCCACTACGAGGAGACCCAGTACGAGGGGTACGGGCCGGGCGGCGTGGCCCTGCTCGTCGAGGTGGCGACCGACAACCGCAACCGCACCGCGGGCGAGATCCGGAGCATCTTCACCAAGCACAGCTCGGCGCTGGGCGAGGCCGGCAGCGTGGCCTACCTGTTCAAGCCGCGCGGCGTCATCGTCGTGGAGAAGGCCGCGATCGGCGAGGACGCCCTCATGGACCTGGTGCTCGAGGCCGGGGCCGACGACGTCACCAGCGAGGGCGGGGCCTACGAGGTCCTGACGCCGCCCGCGCGTCTGGAGGCGGTCAAGGAGGCGCTGGCGGCCAAGGGCGTGGCGGTGCAGAGCGCCGAGCTCACGAAGCTCGCCAGCCAGATGGTGCCGGTGACCGAGAAGAACGCCGAGTCGCTGCTCAAGCTCATGGACACGCTCGAGGACCACGACGACGTGCAGAAGGTCTACGCGAACTTCAGCATGTCGGACGAGCTGATGGCCAAGCTCTCGCGCTGACGTCCGGCGCGGGGCCGAGGGGGGGGGACGAACGCCATGAGGGTGTTGGGCCTCGACCCCGGCAGCCGCCGCACCGGCTTCGGCGTGGCCGAGCGCGAGGGCAGCGCCTTCCGCGCGCGGGCCCACGGCGTGATCGCCCCCTCGGCGCGGCTCGACCTGGCGCACCGCCTGCACGCCATCGCGACGCGGGCCGGCGAGGTCATGGACGAGTGGAAGCCCGACGCCGTCGTGGTCGAGGAGGCCTTCTACCACGAGAGCGTGCGCTCGACCCTGGTGCTCGGCCACGTGCGCGGGGCGCTGCTCGTGGCGGCGGTCGCGCGGGACCTGGTCATCGCCGAGTACAGCCCGCGCGAGATCAAGCTGAGCGTGACCGGTACCGGCGGCGCCTCCAAGGAGCAGGTCACCTTCATGGTCCGCCGCCTGCTGGGCGTCAAGGGCCCGCTGCCGCCCGACGCCTCGGACGCGCTGGCCGCCGCCGTCTGCCACCTGCAGCGCGCGCGGCGCAGCGAGCCGGCCCGGGCCATGACCGCCGCGGCCAGGAGCCTCGAGGCGCTGCTCAAGGGCCGGGCCCGCCGATGATCGCCAGCCTGCGTGGCCCGCTGCTCGAGAAGACCGCCGCCGCCTGCGTCATCGAGGCGGGCGGCGTCGGCTACCTCGTCCAGGTCTCCTGCCACACCGCCTCGAACCTGCCGCCCGCGGGGCGCGAGGTCTCGCTGCGCACGCGCCAGATCGTGCGCGAGGACTCGGTCCAGCTCTTCGGCTTCGCCGACGCCGAGGAGCTGGAGCTGTTCGACCTGATGATCGCCGTGAGCGGCGTGGGGCCGAAGCTGGCGCTGGCCGTGCTGTCGGGGCTGCGGCCGCCGACGCTGCGCCGCGCCATCCGCGAGGAGCAGGTGGGGCTGCTGACCAGCGTGCCGGGCATCGGCAAGAAGACCGCCGAGCGGCTGGTGGTCGAGCTGCGCGACAAGCTCGAGGCCGTCGCGGCGCCGGCGCCCGAGAGCGGCGTGCTGCCGCGCGCCGAGCAGTGGAAGGACGCCGTCGCGGCGCTGACCGGGCTCGGGTACACTGCGGGCCAGGCCCAGGAGGCGGTGCGCCGCGCCGCCGGGGCCGACGAGCCGCAGACGCTGGAGCAACTGGTACGCCGCGCGCTCGGCCTGCTGAGCAAGCCGGCCGCCGGCAAGGAGAAGCCGTGAGCCCGCGCGAGCGCCGCCCGCCGCTGTCGGTGGTGCCACCCCACCACGATCGCATCGCCGATCCCGCCGTCCTGGCCGAGGACCTGCAGGAGGAGCAGCGCCTGCGCCCGCTCGTGCTCGACGACTTCGTCGGGCAGGCGGCGCTCAAGGACCGGCTGCGCATCTCGCTCGAGGCGGCGAAGCTGCGCCACGAGGCGCTCGACCACGTGCTCTTCCACGGCCCGCCCGGGCTGGGCAAGACCACGCTGGCCTCCATCCTCGCCCACGAGCTGGGGGTGGAGATCACCCACACCTCCGGCCCGGTCATCGAGCGGCCCGGCGACCTCGCGGGCCTGCTCACCAACCTGCCGCCGCGCGCCATACTGTTCGTGGACGAGATCCACCGCATGAGCCCGGTGGTCGAGGAGTACCTCTACCCGGCGCTCGAGGACTTCACCATCGACATCATGCTGGACCGCGGCCCCAGCGCCCGCTCGCTCAAGATGAACCTCGAGCGCTTCACCCTGGTCGGCGCCACCACCCGCTCGGGCCTGCTGTCGTCGCCGCTGCGGGCGCGCTTCGGCGACACCCTGCGGCTCGACTACTACGCGGCCGACGACCTGGCGCGCATCGTGAGGCGCTCGGCCGGCATCCTGCGGGTCGAGGTCGCCCCCGAGGCCGCGGACGAGATCGCGCGCCGCGCCCGGGGCACGCCGCGCGTGGCCAACCGCCTGCTGCGCCGGCTGCGCGACTACGCCCTCATCCGGGCCGACGCGAAGGTCACCCTGCCGGTGGCGCGCGAGGCGCTGGGCATGCTGGCGGTGGACGAGCGGGGCCTCGACGAGATGGACCGCCGCCTGCTCGAGGCGCTCATCCACAAGTACGGCGGCGGCCCGGTCGGGATCGGCACGCTGGCCGTGGTCGTGGGGGAGGAACCCGGCACGCTCGAGGAGGTCTACGAGCCCTTCCTCATCCAGGAGGGGTTCCTCAAGCGCACGCCGCGCGGTCGCGAGGCCACCGCCCTGGCCTACGAGCACCTCGGGTTGAAGCCGCCCGGCGGCGCCGGCACCGTCGCCGAGGGCGGCGGGCAGCCCGAGCTGCCGCTCGGCTGATCCGGCGCACCCGCGCCGGAGGGCTCCCATGCGCCTCGAGTACCTCGACTACGACCTGCCGCCCGGGCTGATCGCGCAGCACCCCGCCGCGCGGCGCGAGGACGCGCGCCTGCTGGTGCTGGAGCGTGCGAGCGGGGCGCTGCACGACTCGCGCGTGGCCGAGTTGGGCCGGTGGCTGCGGCCCGGCGACGCGCTGGCGCTCAACGAGACGCGCGTGCGCCCGGCGCGGCTCGACGTGCGCCGCGCCAGCGGCGGGCGCATCGAGTTGCTCGTCGTGCGGCCGGAGCCCGACCCGGACCCGGACCCGGACC
>CAZSQE010000153.1:0-5627 GCA_964608905.1 uncultured bacterium
GGCCTGGCGCGCGGCGACGCGGACGGGCAGGCCCTCGCGTGCCGCGCGGGGCTGGAGCTGGCCGAGCAGCTGCGCGGGGTGGGCGACTGCGCCGCCGCGGCCGAGCAGGCGCGCCGGGTGGAGGAGCACCGTGCGGGCGTGCCGCCCGCGGCCGCCGCGATCTGCGCCACCGAGGCGCGGCTGGCGCTGGGGCTGGCACTGCTCGACGGCGGCGACGAGGCCGGCGCGCTGGCGGCGCTGCGCGAGGCGGTGGCGCGCGGGCGGGCCGCGCCGGCGCCGGACGCGCGGCTCTACGCCGCGGCGGCCGCCTGGCACCTGCACGCGACGCTGCTCGGCGACCGGCGCATCGCCGAGGCGGGCGCGGCGCTCGATGCGCTCGAGGAGATGGTGCCGGCGCTGGGGGCCGAGCAGCGTCCGGCGTTCGTGGCGCTGATGGGCTACATGCGGGGCACGACCCGGCTGGCCGAGGGGCGGCACGAGGAGGCGCACGCCGATCTGGAGCGCGCCGAGGGCGCGGCGCGGCGGCTGGAGAAGCCCGATCCCGAACTCGTGCGCTCGGCCGCCGCCGGCCTGGGCAACGTGGCGCTCGAGGAGGAGGACTGGCACGCGGCGGAAGCGCACTTCCGCCGCGCGCTGGCGGCGCTGCCGGACGACGCGCGCTCGGCGCGGCGCCAGGCGGTGCGGGCGGAGCTGCTGCTGGGCGTGGCGCGGGCGCTGGCCCCGGACGGGCGCGTGGACGAGGCGCTGGCGCTCATCCGCGAGGCGTTCACCATGGGCATGGCCAGCGGCTGCTCGCTGGGGCGCAAGGTGGCGGCGCACGCCGCGCTCGTCGAGGGCGACGCGCCGATGCTCGAGACCGGCGAGCGCCGGCGGCTCTACCAGACCGCCGCGCGGCTCGGGCGCGTGAGCGGGCTGGCGCAGGGCCGGGCCATCGCCGAGCAGGCCGAGACGCGGCTCGGCGACCTGTCGCCGTAGCGCCAGGCATGGCGGACGGACGGCCGCCGCAAGGGTGGCCTTCGCCGTGCCGACGTCTTCGAAGAGGGTCCGGAGGCGCAGACACGACAGTCCCCGGATGCGATAGACTCCCACCCGTACCCCCGCATCGCCCCCGGAGGCTCCCGCGCGCTCGTCGTCGCGGAGAGGAAGGGGTGCAATGCCCGAGATCTCGCGCTTCTTCGGAATCGTGATTGCGATGTTCTACGCGGACCACGACCCGCCGCACTTCCACGCCCGCTACGGGGAAGATCAGGTCACCATCGGACTGGAGACCCTGAGCGTCCTGGAGGGTCGATTGCCACCCCGCGCGTTGGGGATGGTGATGGAGTGGGCACTGGTCCATCGGGCCGAGTTGAAGGCCGACTGGGACTTGGCGCGGGCGCAGGCACCGCTGCGCCGGATCGCGCCACTGGAGTAGCCGATGCTCGTGGACGTCGTGCACGTCGAAGCTCTGGAACCCTACCGGATCCGTCTGCGGTTCGCGGACGGGCTCGTCGGCGTGGTGGACGTCGCCCGGATCGTCCGCTTCGAGGGTGTCTTCGAGGCCATTCGCGATCCCGCGGTCTTCGCCGCCGTGCGCGCCGACTTCGAGCTGGGCACGGTCGTCTGGCCGAACGGGGCAGACCTCGATCCCGTCGTTCTGCGCGCGGCGATCGAGGGTCCGGGGGCGGCGGGCGCGGCGGGTTGACGGCCGGCGCGCCCGCGCGCGGACGCGGCTTGACGGTTCCCGCACCCGGGCTTGACCCCCGTGCGGCCCCCGCGTAGCGTGCGGGGCATGACCGTCCACCCCCGCCGTGGCCTCCTCGCGCTGCTCCTGCTGCTGGCGCTGCCGCTCTTGCTCTCGTCCTGCTCGGTCAAGCGCTGGGCGGTGAAGAACGTGGCCAACTCGCTGGCCGGGGGCGTGGACGTCTACGGCACCGACGAGGACCCCGAGTTGGTGGGCGACGCGCTCCCGTTCGGCCTCAAGACCATGGAGTCGCTGCTCGCCACCGTGCCCGACCACCAGGGCCTGCTGCTCTCCCTGTGCCGCGGTTTCACCTCCTACGCGAACGCCTACGTGCAGGCCGAGGGCGACCTGCTGGTCAACACCGACTACGCGCGCGCGCAGGCGCTGCACGAGCGGGCGCTCAAGCTCTACCTGCGGGCGCAGGGCTACGGCCTGCGCGGCCTCGAGCTGCGCAACCGCGGCATCGGCGAGGAGCTGCGGCTCGATCCGGCGCGGGCGGCGGCGCGCATCCAGAGGCGCGACCTGCCCATGCTCTACTGGACCGCGGCGGCCTGGGGCTCGGCCATCGCCCTGGGCAAGGACCGCCCCGAGCTGCTCGCCGACCTGCCGGCGATCCGCGCCCTGATGGAGCGCGGGCTGGCGCTCGACGAGGCCTACGAGGGCGGCGCCTTCCACGAGGCGCTCATCGTGCTTGACGCGCTGCCCGAGGCGATGGGCGGCTCGGAGGCGAGCGCGCGGCGGCACTTCGCGCGCGCAGTCGAGCTGTCGCGCGACACCAAGGCCTCACCCTACGTCACGCTGGCGCAGTCCATCGCCGTGCTCAAGCAGGACCGCGCCGAGTTCGAGTCGCTGCTGAACCGCGCGATCGAGTTCGACCCCGGCGCCGACCCGTCGCAGCGGCTGATGGCCACGGTGATGCAGCGCCGGGCCCGCGCCCTGCTCGCGCGCGAGGACGAGTTCTTCCTCGACGAGACCGTCTCCCCAGACACCACGCAGACCGAGGAGTAGTGATGCGAAGCGCCCTTCGTCCGTTCCCCGCCGCCCGCCGTCCCGTCCGCGCCGCGTTGCTGGCGCTGGTCCTCGCCGCGCTCGTCCCGGCCGTGGCGGGGGCGCAGGTCGTCAAGCTCGCCACGCTCGTGCCCGAGGGCTCGGTGTGGGACAAGTCCATGCGCGACATGGGCGCGCAGTGGGCGGCCGGCACGCAGAACCGCGTCACCCTGCGCGTCTATCCCGGCGGCGTCGCCGGCGACGAGCCCGACCTCGTGCGCAAGATGCGCATCGGCCAGCTGCAGGCGGCGGCGGTGACCACCGCCGGGCTCGCCAACATCGACCCGGCCTTCAACGTCTTCAACATCCCGATGTTCTTCACCTCGTACCCCGAACTGTACGCCACGCTCGACAAGCTCGAGCCGCTGCTCAAGGCACGGCTCGAGGCCAAGGGCTTCCGGTTGCTGGCCTGGGGCCACGGCGGCTGGGTCTACTTCTTCACCAAGCAGCCGGTGGCCACGGTGGACGGCCTGCGCCGGACCAAGCTGTTCTTCTGGGCCGGCGACGACCACATGGTGTCGCTGTGGAAGCAGTTGGGTTTCCAGCCGGTGCCGCTCTCGGCCAACGACGTGATGACCGGCCTGCAGACCGGCATGATCGACGCCTACCCGACGACCCCGCTGCTCGGGCTCACGCTGCAGTGGTACCGCCGGACGCCGAACATGGTCGGCATCGGCATGGCGCCGCTGGTGGGCGGGCTGGTCATCACCAAGGCGGCGTGGGCGAAGATCTCCGTCGCCGATCGCGCGAAGATCGAGGCGTCCTGCGCCCGCTTCGAGCGCCGGCTCGAGGTCGAGGTGCCGCGCCAGGACACCACCGCGATCGCCGAGATGAAGAAGCGCGGGCTCAAGGTCAACACCGTGACCGCCGCCGACGCCGCGAGGTTCCGGGCCGCCGCCGAGGAGTTCGCCGCCGGCATGAGCGGCATCCGCGTGCCGCCCGACATCCTCGCCACGGCGCGCCGCGAGCGCGACGCGTTCCGCGCGAAGCACGGCGCCGCGCACTGAGCCGACGGTGAGCGACGTCCGGCCGCGGCCGCTCGAGCGTTTCGCCGCGGCGTTCCACGGCCTCGAGGGGGGCGTGCTGGCCGCCGCCTTCCTGGTCTCGATGGTGCTGCCGCTCGTGGACGCCGTCGGGCGGCCGTTCGGCGGCTTCTCGATCCCCGGCTCGAGCACCTACCGCGCCCAGTTGACGCTGTGGCTGGCCTTCCTCGGCGGCCTGCTGGCCACGCGCGAGCGCCGGCACCTGACGCTCTCGACCGCCGAGGCGATCGGCCACGCCCGCGTGCGCCAGGCGGCGCGGTGGTTCGCCTCGGCGGTGGCGGCGGCGGTGTGCGGCGTGCTGGCCTACTCGGCCGCCGGCGTGGTGGCCGCCGACCGGACGCAGGGCGAGATGATGGCGATCGGCATCCCGGCGTGGTGGAGCGAGCTCGTCATGCCGGTGGCGCTGGGGTTGATCGCGGTCCGCCTGGCCTGGGGCGCCGCCGCCGGCTGGCGCGGCCGCGCGACCGCCTTCGCCGCCGTGGGGCTGGCCTTCGCGCTCGGCGCCGTGCCCACGGTCGGGCAGGCGCTGTGGCTGCCGCTGCTGGCGCTCATCGTGCTGGCCGTGCTGGTCGGCGCGCCGGTGTTCACGGCCATGGGCGGCGTGGCGCTGGTGCTGTTCTTCAAGGACGGCGTGCCGGTGCCGGCGGTGACCGCCGAGGTCTACCGGCTCATGGTCTCACCGACCCTGCCGGCCATCCCGCTGCTCACCGCCTGCGGCTACGTGCTGGCCGAGTCGCGCGCCTCGGAGCGGCTGGTGCGCTTCTTCCGCGCCCTGTTCGGCTGGATGCCGGGCGGGGTGGCGGTGCTGGTGGCGGCGGTGTGCGCGCTGTTCACGACGTTCACCGGCGGCTCGGGCATCACCATCATGGCGCTGGGCGGCCTGCTCTACCCGATCCTGCGCGAGGAGGGCTACCCCAAGGGGTTCTCGCTCGGCCTGGTGACCGCCTCGGGCAGCCTCGGCCTGCTCTACCCGCCCAGCCTGCCGGTCATCCTCTACGCCGTCGTCGCCAACGTGCCGCCCGACTCGCTCTACCTCGCCGGGTTGCTGCCCGGCACGCTGCTGGTCCTCATCGTCGCGCTCTACGGCATGTACATCGGCCGCCGCGAGAAGACGCCGCGCCAGGCGTTCTCGGCGCGCGAGGCGCTGGCCTCGCTGTGGAGCGCCAAGTGGGAGCTGTCGGTGCCGGTGCTGGTGGTCGTGCTGTTCGCGACCGGCCTGGCGACCATGGTCGAGGCGGCGGCGGTGGCGTTCGCCTACGCCATCGTGGTCGAGTGCTTCGTCATGCGCGACATCCACCCGGTGCGCGAGCTGCCGGGCGTGCTGGTCAAGGCCGGCGTGCTGTGCGGCGCCGTGCTCATCCTGCTCGCCAGCGCCATGGGGCTGACGAGCTGGCTGGTGGACGCGCAGATCCCCACCGCGCTGCTCGACGGGGTGCGCACGCACATCCACGCGCCCTGGCTGTTCCTGCTCGTGCTCAACGTCGTGCTGCTGGTGCTGGGCAGCGTGCTCGAGATCTACTCGGCCATCATCATCCTGGCGCCGCTGGTGGCGCCGATCGGCGCCGCCTTCGGCATCAACCCCATCCACCTCGGCGTCGTCTTCCTCGCCAACCTCGAGCTGGGCTTCCTGTTCCCGCCGCTGGGACTGAACCTGTTCCTGTCCTCGTCGCGGTTCGGCGAGCCGCTGCCGAAGCTCTACCGCTACGTCGTGCCCTTCCTCATCACGCTGGGCATCGGCGTGCTGCTCATCACCTACATGCCCTGGATGACCACCGGGCTGCTGCAGCTGCTCGGGAAGCTGTAGGCGACGCAGG
>CAZSQE010000154.1:0-5593 GCA_964608905.1 uncultured bacterium
GGGTGCGCCGCTGCCCGGGCAACATCCGTTCCACGGGCGCTGCCGCCCGTGGGCGGGCGCCCGCGCCGGCTTCGCGCGCGATTCCGGCGGCCCGGCGTCCGGCGGTCGTCGCCGCCGACCACGGTCCGACGCCGGCGGGGACACGCGCGCGAGGCGCCCGAGGCTCGCCCGCGGTGCGAGGCGCCAGCCTGCCACGGGCGCCCGCGTGGCGGGGGTACCCGCAGCGTGGGTCCGGGTTCTGCGGGTCCGGTTTCTTGACACCCCCCGGACCCGTTCCTATAGTCTGCCGCTCGTCATACCGGGCCACCGCTGCACCTTCCCTTTGCCCGGGATAAGGAGCCTCCTTCGCATGATTCAACGCATCGGCTGGGTGAGCCTCGCCGTCTTGGTGCTGCTCACGGTCGCCTCGACGTGCCTTGCGGCGGACGGCGAGCCTGCCTACAAGGCCGGCAAGGGCGGCATCGGGGGCCAGATCGGCGGCTCCTACTTCGGCTTCGATCGCATGGTCGGCGGCGGGTGGTTCGGCGACTACTCGGACGGGGCCATGCCGCGCTTCGCGTTCGCCGGGCAGTTCCGCTACGTGCAGAGCAACCGCTGGCGCTGGCAGGTGAGCCCCGGCTTCACCTGGTCGGCCTACGAGACCGCCACGCTGCTGCCCATGCCCGACCTGAACGCTCCCGAGGACGTGGACAAGGACCAGGCGCTCACGCTGCTGCTGCCGATCTCGGCCCAGCTGCAGTACGTGACGCGCCGCGGCCAGTGGTTCTACCACGCCGGCCTCGGCCCGGGCCTGTACCGGGTCTGGGTCCAGAACCGCCGCAAGGTCCTGCGCGACACCGAGACGCTCGACCTGCACCGCGGGCTGTACCTCGGCGGCACCTTCGAGCTG
The DNA here is from genome assembly GCA_964608905.1 of uncultured bacterium. Classification (GTDB taxonomy): domain Bacteria; phylum Eisenbacteria; class RBG-16-71-46; order RBG-16-71-46; family RBG-16-71-46; genus JANXPZ01. The sequence goes on from CAZSQE010000154.1 coordinate 890, forward strand.
GGTGCCGAGCGCTTCCTCAAGTCCATCACCACGACCAGCGTCGAGTTCACCTGGGCGAACCACCTCGTCCTCACGCAGCGCGACGACCAGTTCCCCAAGGGGTTCAACAGCAACCTGATGGCGATGGAGTGGCGGTTGGGGGTCAACTACTACTTCGACCCGCTGCGGCAGAAGACGGTGGGCATCGAGATCCCCGAGGCCAAGTGAACCGGCCGGGAGCCGCCGCGCGACCCGCGCGCCGCGGCTCCCGCGCCCCTGCCGGGCAGACCCGGCTCCGAGGTCCGTGGTCATGAGTGACCGGGTCCGCTGGGACGAGAAGATCGGCCCCGACGCCCTGACCTTCGACGACGTCCTGCTGGTCCCCGCCTACGCCGCGCTCCACCCGCGCGAGGTGGACGTCCGCTCCCGCTTCTCCCGCCGCATCGCGCTCAACGTGCCGCTGGTCAGCTCGGCCATGGACACGGTCACCGAGTCCGAGCTGGCGATCGCGCTGGCCCGCGAGGGCGGCATCGGCGTCATCCACAAGAACCTCGCCATCGCCGAGCAGGCGGCCCAGGTGGACCGCGTCAAGCGCTCGGAGAGCGGCATGATCGCCGATCCCGTCACGCTGCCGCCGACGGCCACGCTGGGGGAGGCGCGCGCCCTGATGGCGCGCTACCACATCTCGGGCGTGCCCATCGTCGAGGAGGCGCGCCTGGTCGGCATCCTCACCAACCGCGACCTCCGCTTCGAGGACTCGGCGAGCCGGCACGTGTCCGAGGTGATGACGCGCGAGGGGCTGGTGACCGCGCCGGTGGGCACCACCCTCGAGCAGGCGCGCGCCATCCTGCAGCGGCACCGCATCGAGAAGCTGCCCATCGTGGACGCCGCCGGCCGGCTGCAGGGCCTCATCACCGTCAAGGACATCGAGAAGCGCATCCGCCATCCGCAGGCCTGCAAGGACGCGCTCGGCCGGCTGCGGGTGGGCGCCGCGGTCGGGGCCGGCGGCGACGCGCTCGAGCGCGCCGCCGAACTGGTGCGCGCCGGCGTGGACGCGCTGGTCATGGACAGCGCGCACGCCCACTCGGCCGGGGTGCTGAAGGCGGCGACCGCGCTGCGCGAACGCTTCGCCGACGTGGACCTGGTCGTCGGCAACGTCGGCACCGCCGAGGGGGCGAAGGCGGTCGCCGCGCTGGGCGCCGACGCGGTCAAGGTGGGCATGGGGCCCGGCGCGATCTGCACCACGCGGGTGGTGAGCGGGGCCGGCATGGCGCAGGTCACCGCCGTGCTCGAGGCGGCGCGCGCGCTCGAGGACAGCGGCGTGCCGGTCGTCGCCGACGGTGGCATCAAGTACTCGGGCGACGTCGTCAAGGCGCTGGCCGCCGGCGCCCACTCGGTCATGATCGGCGGCCTGTTCGCCGGCACCGAGGAGAGCCCGGGCGAGGTCGTGCTGCTCGAGGGCCGCGCCTTCAAGGTCTACCGCGGCATGGGCTCGCTGGCGGCGATGGCGGCGGCGAAGGGCAGCCGCGAGCGCTACTTCCAGGAGGACACCGACGAGCTCGCCAAGCTCGTGCCCGAGGGCATCGAGGGCCGCGTGCCCTTCAAGGGGCCGCTCGAGCGCACGGTGTTCCAGCTGGTCGGCGGCCTGCGCGCCGGCATGGGCTACTGCGGCGTGCGCGACGTCGAGGAGCTGCGCGTGCGCGCGCGCTTCGTGCGGGTCTCGCCGGCCGGGCTGCGCGAGAGCCACCCGCACGACATCACCATCACCAAGGAAGCCCCCAACTACGGGGAGCCCGGCCGGCGCTGAGCGCGCCGCCGCCCCCTGACGCACCCGGGCCCCGGAGCTTCGGACTCCGGGGCCCGGTCGTTGCGCCGCGGACCCGGACCCACGCCCAGCGCGGGTACCCCGGCGCACCCACGCGCCGCGCGGGGGCCCGACATCGGGCGCGCGATGCGGTGCCGCTATCTGCCGGGCAGCTCGAAGTGGAAGTCGGGGTCGAGCTGGCGGATCTCGCCGACCAGCCGCTCGAGGCTCTCGACGATGCCGGCGTCGGGCTTCGCCCTCCAGGCCGAGTACAGCTCGAGCAGCTCGTCCTGCTTGCTGCGCAGCAGCTCCTGCACCGCCGCCTCGTTGGCGGTGCGCACGAGGCGGTAGACCTCGCCCTGTGCGAACCGCTCCGCCAGGTCGAGCGGCTCGCCGCGCATGTGCGAGAGGATCCGCAGGTAGCGGTCGAAGCCGGCCGAGAGCTTCTCCAGCACCTCGGCCACGCCGGCGTTCTTGCGGTGCATGCGCTGGCTGTAGGTGTAGGCGAAGTGGTAGTAGGTGCGGCCGCGCCCGACGTACGCCTCCTCGCTGGGCTGGGTGCGCGTGCGCTCGTTGTCGGGCGGGCCCGGCTGGTCGAAGACGCCGACCGAGAGGAGCAGGAAGTCCGAGCCGGTCTTGTGGATCAGGTACTGGAGGCGGGCGTCGCCGGAGAGTCCCAGCCGCCGGAACGCGTCCACGTCGTAGCGCGACAGGAACTTCCGCGACGGCTCGGCGTACTCGGGGTTGATGAAGGCGTGCAGGAGGTGGGCGAGGTAGACGTCCACGTCCTCGTCGTAGCACTCGGGGTTCGACACCAGCCCGGGCTCGATGCGGCTGTAGAGCAGGCAGTTGACGGCGAAGTGGTAGACCGGCTGGACGTCGCGGCGCGTCTCCTTGACCTGGATGTCGAGTCGGGGATCCATCGCACGCACCTTTCGGCGGCCGCCAGCCGCGGTGACGCGGGAGTCCCTCCGCGACGTCGCTTCCATGCTCGAGACCGGTTCTTCCAACAGGAGATACCTGCATCCGTCGTGCCACCGGCGTGGTCCGGACGTCCGCCTCGCGGCCGCACGGAGGTGCGCGGCCGGTGTACCCAGAGGGCCGGTCCGCAGCCACCGTTCCCGGAGCGATTTGGCTCAGACGCACCGCTCCGATGGGGCTTCTGGCGCGGCCCCGGCCGTCCGGCCGGCGCCGGCCCGGACTGTGGCCGGCCCGCCGCGGTGTGACGGACTGTGAGAGCGTTTTCGAAAGGGATTTGCCAAACTGGACACGGACGCTGCGTCCCCGCAGGCACATGGGCACGGCCGGGCGCGCGGCCGGACCGTTGCGGGCTGCAACGCCCGACCGAACGGACCGGCCGGTCCGGCCGGACGGGAGCCCGGAGCGCCCGCGGGGCATGTCACTTGCGAGTACCCGGGTTGTGACCCAGCATCCGGCCAGGACATCCATGCGCGACACCCCGACTCCCTCGCTTCCGGACGGCGCGAACGCCGTCAGCGTGGTCCATCCCGGGACCGGCCTCCGCCTGCGCCTGTGGCTGGGCTTCCTGCTGCTCGGCGCCGTCGGCGCCGCCGCCGTCCTCGGCCTGTCCGCCCTGGCCGCGCCCGCCGACCCGCTCTTCGATCCCCGCGCCTTCGGCGTCTGGCCGTGGAGCGCCGCGCTGCTCTGCCTCGTCCTCGCGATCGGCGGCGCGCTGTGGCTCGACCACGCCATCGCCTCGCACGTGCGCGGCCTGTCCCGCGCCATCGCCAGCGGCGACCCGACCGAGCTCGGCGCCCTGCCGGCGGCGACCGGCTGGGGCGAGCTCTCGCTGCTGACCGCGCAGCTGCAGAGCCTGATCGCGCGCCACCGCGAGATGAGCCGCGCCGTGATGGACCTCGAGGAGCTGCGCCACCGCATCCGCGTCGTGCGCACCGCGCTGGAGGGCCGGCCGGGCGACCCGCTGCGGCCGCCCGAGGGCCCGCTCGGCGCGCTGGTCGAGACGCTGAACCGCCGCCGCGGCGAGGACGAGCGCGCCGGGCGCGAGAGCCGCGAGGACGCGCAGGCGCTGCGTCGCGACCTGGCCGGTGCGCTCGCCGACGCGCGCGCGTCGGCCGAGCAGGCCGAGCGCGGCTTCGTCGAGGCGACCGCGCTGCTCACCACGGTGCGCGAGCTGCAGCGGCTGGGCGGCGAGCTGCAGCAGGGGATGACCCCGGTGGCGCCCGCGGCGCCGGCCGCTGCCGTCGCCCCCGCCGTGCCGCCGGAGGAGGCGCAGCGCCGCTACCGCGAGGCCGCGGCCGCGGCCATCCACGAGCTGGTGGCGACCTCGCACGAGAGCGTCGAGCGCCTCGCCGGCGCGCTGGCGGAGGCGCAGGAGATCGGCGCGCAGGTGCAGGTGCTGGCCAACCGGGCGACGCTCATCGCGCTGCAGGTCTCGCTCGCCGGTCCGCGGACGCCTGAGGAGGGGCTCGGGACCGACCTCAAGACCCTCGCCGCCGAGGTGCGGACCGTGACCGACCGCACGGCGGAGCACCTGGCGATCCTCGACCGCGAGGTCGCGGCGGCCTCCGACCGCATGAAGGGACTGCGCGAGCGCGTCGCGGCGCGGCTCGACGAGGCGCCGCCGCTGCCCGAGAGCCCGCCGGCCCCCGCGGTCGCCGCCGCGCCCGTGCCGTCCGAGACGGCGCTGCGGCTGCTCGAGCGCGTGCGCGAGATGGTCCAGGACGCGGCGGCCAAGGGCGAGCGGCTCTCGGCCACGGGCGAGGGGGCCTCGCGCGCGGCCGAGCGCGTGGTGAAGTGGCTCGAGGAGGAGGCCGGCACGCTGGAGACGCTGGCGCGGCGGTTGGGCGCGGACGAGCCGGCGGGGGCCGTCGGCGCGGACGCCGGCGCGCGCGCGGGGCTGCCGCCGGGCCCGCGGACGCAGCGCACGGGCGACCTGCGGC
>CAZSQE010000155.1:0-5589 GCA_964608905.1 uncultured bacterium
CCCGCGGCCGCGGGCGCGGCGCCGGCGGCGGGGCCGCCCGCGCCGGCGGGGCAGGAGGGAGGCGGCACGGTCCCGGCGGGGAAGCTCCTGACGGCGGCGGCCGTGCTGGCCACGGTGCTCCGCTCGCCGCTGGTGCGCACCATCGCCGGCCGGGCCACGACGCAGGTCACCCGCGGGCTCATGGGCGCGCTGCTGGGCGCCCCGCCGCGCCGGCGCCGGCGGTACTAGTACACCGGCTCGACCGCCTCCGCCTCGAGCCACCCGCCGCTGCCGCCGGGGAGCTGCACGAGCAGGTGCTCGCCCCGCCGCTCGCGCACCCGCACCTCGGTGCCGTCGTGCACGAGCAGGATCTGGCGCGCGTCGGGCGTCGGTCCGGCCAGCACGTCCGCCTCGGGCGCGACCACCACCGCCGGGCGCGCGTCCACCTCCGCGCTCCACACGCGCTGGGTGGCGAAGCCGTAGAGGAAGAGCGTCCCCAGCACGGCCGCCGCCACGGCGAGGGCCGTGCGCCGCCGCACGATCCATAGCGCCAGCGCCAGCGCGGCGAGCAGGAACGCCGCCGGCGCGGCCACCGCGGCCTCGCGCGCCGAGACCAGGCGGAAGGCCTCGTCGAGGGCCCGCGCCAGCGGCCCGGGCACGGTCAGCACCTTGTCGGCGCGGTAGGCGCGCGCGAACTCGAGGTTGGCGCGCGCGTCGCCGTCGCGCGGCGCGAGGAAGCGCGCCCGCCGGTACTGCACGATGGCCCGGCCGACCTGGCCCGACTTGAACAGGGCGTTGCCGAGGTTGTAGCAGGCGGCGGCGCTGGCGCCGGGCGCCAGCGCCTGGCGGTAGGCCGCGGCCGCGCCGGCGTAGTCCCGGCGCTCGTAGAGCCGGTTGCCCTGGTTGTAGCTCCCGGCCGGGGCCAGGGCGAGGACGGTCACGAGGATCAGGCTGGGCAGCATGTCAGGCGCTCACGGGTCCGCATCTAGATCCGGCCCAGCGCGTCGCGGGCCTTCCCGAACAGCTCGCGCGGGTCCTTCACGGTCACGAGCCCGGGCGAGAACCGGGCGTAGTCGCACTGCTCGAGCACCTCGACGACCGCCGCCACCGCCCCGGCCTCGACCCCGCGCGCCTCCAGTCCCTCGCGCAGCTGCTCCTTGGTCATGGCCTGGGTGTCGAGGTCGTGGCGGTCGCCGACGTAGCCCAGCACCGCCTGGGCCAGCGCGGCGTGGAAGCCCTTCTCGTCCCGCCGCTTCAGCAGCGTCTCCGCCTGGCGCAGCCGCGCGCGCACCAGCCGCGAGGAGCGCAGCTTGCGCGCGTAGCCGCGGTCCGAGCGCAGCCGCCGCTCGTGCGCGCGGAACCCGTAGGCGCCGCCCACGAGCGCCAGCGCCACGGGGTAGAGCAGGTTCGGCCACCACGGCGCGGCCAGCGGCGCGACCGCCAGCGCCGCCGCGTCGGCCTTGATGTAGCGGATGTCGCTGCCCAGCACCTTGAGCCCGGTCGCCTCGACCAGCGGGTCGCTGCGGGTCGAGCCGGTGGCCGAGAACTCGAACGGCCCCGCGCTCAGCGTGCGGTAGGCCTTCGCCTGCGGGTCGAAGTAGGCGATGCGGACCGGGGCGAGCACGTACCTGCCGTCGGCCTGCGGGATGATCGGGTAGCGGAAGGTCTTGGTGCCGCGCAGGCCGTCGCCGGCGGCGCGCACCTCGTCCTTGACCTCGGGGTCGAGGATGCGCAGGCCGGCGACCGGGGCCAGCGCCGGCTTCTCGATGAGCCGCACGTTGCCGGTGCCGCTGACCCGGAGGGTCAGGTTCACCGGCTCGCTGCCCGTCGTCGCCGTGCGGTCGAGCGAGGCGGCGAGGCTGAAGCGCCCGACCCCGCCGGTGAACTCGGGCGGCCGGCCCTCCTCCGGCAGGGGCAGCACCTTGATGGTGACCGGCTTCGACTCGACGCGCACGTTCTGCGGCGCGCCGAACATGTCGAAGAGGTCGCCCGAGGAGCGCATGACCACCGCGTTGAAGGCCAGCGGCTTCACCGTCACCTCGCCGGCCGAGATGGGGGAGAGGGCGACGGTCTTGAGCCGCGCCATGTCGTAGGTCCGGCCGGCGTGGGTCACGCGCTGGAGGTCGAAGCGCTCGGCGTCGAAGACCTTCTCGGCCCAGAACCCGTCGAAGGCCGGCACGTCGGCCCAGCCGCCGTTGACCAGCCGCACCCGCGTGTAGAGGGCGACGTCGAGCAGCACCGGCTCGCCCACGTGCACCGTGCGCCGGCTGGGCGTGGCGAGCAGGAACAGGTTGCCCTCGATCGGCACGTCGCCGCCGCGCGCGCGCGCCCCGGGCGCGGCGGGCGCGGGCTGGGCCGAGCCCTGCGGCGCCCTGACCACGGTGACCTCGACCGGCTGGCTCGCGTACTCGCGGCCCTCGTAGGTGAGCGTGCAGGGCGGGATGACCAGCCGCCCGAGCTTCTTCGCCGCCAGCACGTAGAGGAAGCTCACCGAGGCCTGCTTCTGCATCCGGCCGTTGACGATGGAGATGTTGGTGGACTGCGAGGACGAGCTGCCCAGCACGTCGAAGTCCGCCATCGCCGGCAGCGCCGGCCGCGGCACCGAGACCATGCCCTCGCCCTGCACCCGCAACTCGAGCTGGAACTGCTCGCCCAGCCCGACGGTGGTGCGGTCCACCGCGGCCGAGAACTGCAGCTCGGCCGCGCCGGCCGGGGCCGGCAGCAGCAGGAGGGCGAGCAGGAGCGGGAGGCGCCGCATGGCGGCGACCTTACACGAGGCCGGGCCGCGTGTAAGGTCGCCGGCGGCCGGCCGGCGCGGGTGCGGGCCCGGCCCCATCACCAGTCCTTGCCGCCCGGCACGGGGCGGCCCGCGCGCCGCTGCTGCTTCTTCATGTCCTCGCGCTCCCGGCCCTGCAGCGCCTGGAGCATGCGCTCGGCCTGGTCGCGGCCGATCTCGCCCTCCTTCGGCTGCGGCGCCGGCTGCGGTTGCGGCTGCGGCGCCGGCTGCGGCTGCGGCTGTTCCTGCTGCTGCGTCGAGTCGGGCGGCTGGGCCTTCATCTTCCAGCAGTACTCGAGGTTCTGCTTGGCCTGCAGGTCCTTCGGGTCGAGCAGCAGCGCCTGCGAGTAGGCGGCGATGGCGGCGTCGAGCCGGCCCTGCCGGAACTGGGCGTTGCCGGTGTTGTAGAGGCTGCGGGCCCGGAGCTTCCGGTCCTTGGCCAGCAGCGCCAGCTGGAACTCCCCGATCGCCTCCGGGTGCTTGTTCAGCCGGTAGAGGGCGCGCCCCTGGTCGTAGCGGATGCGCACGTTGTCCGGCTCCAGCACCAGCGCCTCCTGGTACTTGCGCAGCGCCTCGTCGTGCTTCCCCTTGCGCTCGAGCGCAAGGCCCTCGCGCATGAGCGGGCCCACGCCGGCCGCGGCCGCCGTCGCCGGCAGGGCGAGCGCCACGAGCAGGGCCGCCGCCGCGCCCGTGCCGCGCCGCGGCCCGCGTCCCGGCCAGCGGAGGCGGGGCAGCGCCCGGCCGTCGAACCAGGCGCCGCGGCGGTCGCCCAGCAGCAGCCCGGCGAAGGTCAGCAGGAAGGCCGCCAGCAGGAACGCCTGGTAGCGCTCCTCGTACTCCACGTACTCGCCGCCGGCGATCTGCTTCTTCTGCATCTGGTCCAGCGCCAGCGTGAGCGCGTCGAGGTTCACGCTCTCGGAGCGGAAGTAGCGCCCGCCGGTGGCCTTCGCCATGACCAGCAGCATCCGCTCCGCCAGCCGCGAGATGACCACCTGGTCCTTCTCGTCCTTCTTGTAGCTCGTGCCGCCCGACCCGCTCTCGGGCACGGTCGAGCCCTCGAGCGTGCCGACGCCCACGGTGAAGACGCGGATGCCCTCGCGCGCCGCGCGCGCCGTGGCCGCGCCCGGGTCGCCCTCGAGGTTGTCGCCGTCCGTGACCAGCAGCAGCGCCTTCGAGGCCGTCTGCCGCGGGTCGAACAGCGACGCCGCCGTCTCCACCGCGCGCTGGATGTTGGTGCCGGGGCGCGGCATGTTGCCGGGGTCGATGACGTCGAGGAACAGCTTGGCCGCCTCGACGTCGGGGGTGAGCGGGCACATGACGTGGGCGTCGCCGGCGAAGGCCACGACGCCGACCTGGTGCGTGCCGAGCGCGTCGATCACCGCGGCCAGCTCGGTCTTGGCGCGGGCCAGCCGGCTGGGCCGCACGTCGCTCGCCAGCATGCTCTTCGAGGCGTCCAGGGCGATGACCACGTCGATGCCGCGGCCCTTGACGACCTGCAGCTTCTCGCCCCACTGAGGCCGCGCCGCGGCGAGGATGGCGAAGGCCAGGCCGAGCAACCGCAGGGCGGTGCGCGCCGCGGCCAGCCGCGGGCTGCGGCTGTCGGTCAGGCGCGGCACCAGCTCGGGGTCGGCCAGCCGCGCCAGGTCGCGGCGCTTGAGCCACGCCCCGGCCGCGAGCAGGGCCAGCAGCGCCGGCACGGCGAGGAGCAGCCAGAGCAGCTCCGGGGCGCCCCAGCGGATCACGGCAGCCTCCGCGCGAACAGGGCGGGCACCAGCAGCCCGAGCAGGGCGAGCAGCGCCGCCGGCACCAGGAACAGATGCGCCTTCTCGGCGTAGACCGTGTGCCGGGTGAGCTTGTAGGTGCTCGGCTCCATGCGGTCGATCTCGTCGTAGATCTGCCCGAGCGCCTCGGCGTCGGAGGCGAGGAACGCCCGGCCGCCGGTCGCGGCCGCGATCGCCTCGAGCGTCGCCATGTCGAACTCGGCCTGCACCGTCTGCGGGCGCTGGCCCCAGAACGGGTCGTTCACCATCACCGTGACCGGGCCCTGCGAGCCGATGCCGATGGCGTAGACCTTGATGCCGTAGGTCTTCGCCAGCTGCGCCGCGGTGAGCGGGTCCACCTCGCCGGCGTTGTTGAGGCCGTCCGTGAGCAGGATGACCAGCTTGTCCTTCGCCCTGGAATCCTTGAGCCGGCCGACGGCGTTCGCCAGCCCCATGCCGATGGCGGTGCGGCCCGGGTCGATCGTGCCCACCCGCAGGCGCTCGATGATCGAGCGCACCACCGTCTTGTCGGCGGTGAGCGGGCAGCGGGTCATGGCCCCGTCGGCGAACACCACCAGCCCGATCCGGTCGCCGGTGCGCTTGGCGGCGAACTCGGTGGCCCGCTGCCGCGCCACGGTGATGCGGTCGGGGCGGAAGTCGCGGAACGACATCGTCTCCGAGACGTCCAGGCACAGCATGATGTCCACGCCGCGCGACTCGACCTCCTCGACCACGCGGCCGCGCTGCGGCCGCGCCAGCGCCACCACCATGAGCGCCAGCGCCGCGGTGCTCACGGCCAGCAGGAGGTGGCGCAGCAGGCGGCCCCGCCCGGCCCAGGCGCGCAGGAACGACGCGTCGGGGAAGCGCACCGCGCCCGGGCGCTTGTGCAGTTCGAGCCACACCAGCGCCACGACCGGGACGAGCAGGAGCAGGTACCAGGGGGAGGCGAGTTGCATGGTCAGGTCCCCCGGTCCGCCGGGGCGTCCGCCCCGGGTGTGGCGGGCGGGCCCGGCCCGCCCGCGGCCCCGGGCGCCGTGGCCGGCGCCGGCTCGGCCGGCTTCGTGCCGTTCACGA
>CAZSQE010000156.1:0-3346 GCA_964608905.1 uncultured bacterium
GGTCCGCGCTGCCGTCGGGCGGGAAGCCGGGCCGGAAGCCGAAGCCGGGCCGTGCGAAGAGCGGGAAGCGAACGCGATGAGCGACGACATGCGGAAGGAGGCGGCGGCGCTGGTGCGCGGTGTGCGGCGCGTGCTCGAGCGCGAACGCGCGGCGGGCAACGCCGAGCTGGTGGCGCGCGTCGGGGCGCCGGCGAAGCGAGCGAAGGCGTCGGCGCCGGCTCCGGCCGTGCCGGTCGCGAGCGCGCCGGCCACGCCCGAGACCGACCTGTTCGGCCGGCCGATCGCCCCGCCGGTGAGCCCGGCGCCCGCGCCGGCCCCGTTCGACGAGCCGGAGGCCGAGCAGGCACTCCCGCCGCGCAGCCCCGCCGCGCGCGCCGCCATCGCCGCGGCCGCCGCGCCGGTGCTCGAGCGGATCGCCGCCGAGGTGCGCGCCTGCCGCGCCTGCGGGCTGTGCGAGACGCGTAACCAGGCCGTGCCCGGCGTGGGCACGGCGCTCTCGGGCATCGCCTTCGTCGGCGAGGCGCCGGGCGCCGACGAGGACCGTCTCGGCGAGCCCTTCGTCGGCCGCGGCGGGCAGCTGCTCGACAGGATCATCAAGGCGATGGACGACGCCGCGCTCGTCCCCGGCGTGAAGCTCGACCGCACGACGGTCTTCATCGGCAACGTGCTGCACTGCCGCCCGCCCGGGAACCGCGTGCCGCTCCCGCACGAGATCGAGGCCTCGTCGCCCTTCCTGCACCGGCAGATCGAGGCGCTGCAGCCGCGCGTCGTCTGCTGCCTCGGCAAGACGGCGGCCGAGCACCTGCTGCGCGCCAAGGCCACGCTGGCCAGCATGCGCGGCCGGGTCTACCGCTTCCACGGCGCCAGGCTGATCGTGACCTACCACCCCGCGGCGGTGCTGCGGAACCCCGAGCTCAAGCGCCCGGTGTGGGAGGACATGCAGCTGCTGGCGCGCGAGTACCTGAAGGACTGATCGCCCCCGCCCGGGCGCCCGCGCCCGCCGAGGAGTCACCATGAGCCAGGCCACACCGGATCCCGCGCCTCACCGCGAAGGACTCACGCCGCCGCAGGCGCTCGACGCCGAGCGCTCCGTGCTGGCCGCGCTGCTGCTCGACGCCGAGGCCATCGGCCGCGCCGTCGAGGCGCTCACGCCCGACGTCTTCTACCGCACCGCGCACCAGAAGATCTACGAGGCCATCGTCGCGCTGTACGAGCGCAACGAGAAGCCCGACCTGGTCACGCTGGCCGAGGAGCTGCGCAAGCGCGGCGACCTCGAGGCCATCGGCGGGCCGCCGACGCTGTCGCAGATCCTCGAGTACGCGACCACCACCGCCAACCTCGACCACCACATCCGCATCGTCCACTCGAAGGCCATCCTGCGGCAGCTCATCAAGGCCTCGACCGAGATCCAGCAGGAGGCCTACGCCGGCGGCGACGAGACGCCCGCCATCCTCGACCGCGCCGAGCAGCGCATCTTCTCCATCACCGACCAGCGCGTGCGGCAGGGGTTCGTGCTGGTGCGCGACCTGCTCAAGCCGTCGTTCGAGCACATCCAGCGCATGTTCGAGCGCCAGGCGCTGGTGACCGGCGTCCCCACCGGCTACACCGACCTCGACACCATCACCGCCGGGTTCCAGAACAGCGACCTGATCATCGTCGCCGGGCGCCCCGGCGCGGGGAAGAGCGCGGTGGCGCTCAACTTCGCCGAGAACGCCGCCATACCGAGCGGCAAGCACGAGCGCGTGCCGGTGGCGTTGTTCTCGCTCGAGATGAGCAAGGAGCAGCTGGCGCAGCGGCTGCTGTGCTCGCAGGGCGGCATCAACCTGCACCACGTGCGCAGCGGCCGGCTCACCGACGCCGACTGGCCGCGGCTCACCACCGCCGCCGGGCTGCTCAACGAGGCGCCCATCCTCATCGACGACTCGCCCTCGCCGACGCTGATGGAGATCCGCGCCAAGTGCCGGCGGCTGCGGTCCGAGAACCGGCTGGGCCTGCTCATCATCGACTACCTGCAGCTCATCCGCTCGAGCGGGCAGGCCGAGAACCGCGTGCAGGAGATCTCGCAGATCACCCGCGGGCTCAAGGGGCTGGCCAAGGAGCTGAACATCCCCATCATGGCGCTGTCGCAGCTGTCGCGCGCGGTCGAGACCCGCGACAAGACCGGCCGCCCGCAGCTCTCGGACCTGAGAGAAAGCGGCAGCATCGAGCAGGACGCGGACCTGGTGATGTTCGTGTACCGCGAGATCCTGTACAAGGAGGACGCGGAGCCGAACAAGGCCGAGCTGATCGTCGCCAAGCAGCGCAACGGTCCGACCGGCAGCGTCAAGCTCACCTTCCTGCGCGAGAGCACCAAGTTCGTGCCGTACTCCCCGACCTTCGAGGGCGAGACCCAGCCGGAGTTCTAGGACATGCCGAACGGCGTGACCCCCGACGACATCGCGCTGCAGGGCGTCCGCTACGCGCAAGCGCGGCTGGGCGACGGGCTGGCGGAGGTGGGGCGCGCTTCGAGCCTCCTGCTGGAGACGGTGCAGGTCGGCGTGGTGCGCCCGCCGGCGGCGCGGCTGCTGGTGCAGCAGATGGCGGCCATCGGCGTCGGCTCGCTGTGGTTGGTCATCATCGTCAGCCTGTTCACCGGCGCGGTGGCGGCGGTGCAGGCGGCCTACCAGTTCACCGCGGTGGTGCCGCTCAAGTACCTGAGCGGCGTCATCCTGCGCTCGGTCATCATCGAGCTGGGGCCGGTGCTCACCGGCCTGGTCATCGGCGGGCGGGTCGGCGCGGCCATCGCCGCCGAGCTGGGCACGATGAAGGTGACCGAGCAGATCGACGCGCTGCGCACGATGGGCATCAACCCGGTGCGCTTCCTGGTGGCGCCGCGCGTGCTCGCCGCGCTCATCATGCTGCCGGTGCTCACCGTCTACGCGGACGCCATCGCCATCGGCGGCGGCTACGTCGTGGCCGTCACCACGCTCGACGTGCCCTCGGCGGTGTTCCTGCGCGGCCTGCAGGAGTTCTTCCGCCTCAAGGACCTCGTCTCCGGCCTGCTCAAGGCGGTCTTCTTCGGCGGCATCATCGGCCTGATGGGCTGCTACCACGGCTTCCAGACCGAGGGCGGGGCCGAGGGCGTCGGCCGCGCCACCACCCGGGCGGTGGTCAGCTCCTGCGTGCTCATCCTCATCCTCGACTACGTGTTGGCGACCGTGCTCTTCCGGCTGGTGTTCCTGTGATCGAGATCCGCGGGCTCGCCAGGCGCTTCGGCCGCAAGCGGGTGCTCGACGGCCTCGACCTCGACTGCGTGTTGGCGACCGTGCTCTTCCGGCTGGTGTTCCTGTGATCGAGATCCGCGGGC
>CAZSQE010000156.1:3446-5561 GCA_964608905.1 uncultured bacterium
TCGCCAGGCGCTTCGGCCGCAAGCGGGTGCTCGACGGCCTCGACCTCGACGTCCGCACCGGCGAGACGCTGGTGGTGCTGGGGCCGAGCGGCACCGGCAAGAGCGTCCTGCTCAAGCTGATCATCGGGCTGATGCCGCCCGACGCCGGTTCGATCCGCATCGACGGCACGGAGATCGTCGGGCTGACCGAGCGGGCGCTCACCCCGGTGCGCCGGCGCTTCGGCATGCTGTTCCAGGGCGCGGCCCTGCTCGATTCGATGACGGTGGGCGAGAACGTGGCGCTGGCGATGCAGGAGCACGCCCGCGACCTCGACGAGGCGGCGGTGCGCGAGCGGGTGCTCGAGCGGCTGGAGTGGGTGGGGCTGCGGGAGGCGGCGAACCTCAAGCCGGCCTCGCTCTCGGGCGGCATGCGCAAGCGCGTCGGGCTGGCGCGGGCGCTGGCCATGGACCCGGAGTACATCCTCTACGACGAGCCCACCACCGGGCTCGACCCCATCACCGCCGACGTCATCAACCAGCTCATCCGCGAGACGCAGCGGCGGCTCAAGGTGACCTCGGTGGTGGTCACGCACGACATCAAGAGCGCCTACGCCGTGGCCGACCGCATCGTCCTCCTCTACCAGGGGCGGATCCGCTACGACGGCACGGCGGGGGAGACAAGGGACACCGGGGATGCGATGATGCGGCAGTTCATCGAGGGCTCGAGCCGGGGGCCGATCCAGCCGGTCTAGGCGGGACGGTCCGGGCCGCGCCCCGGAGGGAAGACCAGGACGATGAGCCGGAAGACGGAGATCCAGGTCGGCGTGACGGTGCTGGCGGCGCTCGCCGTGCTGCTGTGGGGCATCGCCTGGCTGAGCGCGCTGGCGCGCTCGCACCTGCAGCGGGTCTGGCACGTGAGCTTCGCCCAGGCGGCGGGGCTGGCCGAGGGCAACGAGGCGCACGTGAACGGCGTGCGCAAGGGCGTGGTGCGCGCGTTGCGGCTCTCGGGCGACCACGTCGTCGTGGACCTGGCCCTGGCCCGCGACGTGGTGCTGACCCGCGACAGCCGGGTGGTCATCCGCAGCACCAGCATGCTGGGCGACAAGGTCATCGCGGTGGACTACCGCGGCTCCGGCGGGCCGTGGAGCGAGCGCGACACCATCCCCGGCTACTTCGAGAAGGGCCTGCCCGAGGTCATGGCCGAGGTCGGGCTGGCCTCGGGCGGCGTCGCCAGCATCGCCCAGCAGCTCGACAGCCTGGCCCGCGCGGTGAACCGCGAGGGTGGGCTGGTGGCCGCGGTCGAGAGCTTCCGCCGCGCCAGCGCCGACCTCGAGGCGGCGGTGTCCGAGAACCGCGCCGCGCTCAGGCTGACGATGGACAACCTGTCGGCGACGGCGGGCTCGGCGCACCGGCTGGTGACGGCGCGCGAGCAGGAGCTGTCCACGGCGCTCGACCACTTCGGCTCGGCGGCGGCGAACCTCGACCGGCTCTCGGGCCGGCTCGACTCGCTGCGCGCCTCGCTGCAGAGCGTGGCCGGGAAGCTCGACCGCGGCGACGGCACGCTCGGCCGCCTGGTGCAGGACGAGCGGCTCTACGACGACCTGTCGGCCTCGGTGCGCGATCTGCGCGCGCTCATCGCCGACATCAAGGCCAACCCCCGCCGGTACTTCAAGGTCTCGGTCTTCTGATGGCGCGCGCGGGCAAGCCGAAGGCCGACAGGCCCCACTTCTTCTGCACCGCCTGCGGCAACGAGGAGGCGCGCTGGTTCGGGCGCTGCCCCTCGTGCGGGGGCTGGAACACGGCGGCCGAGGCGCCGGTGGCGGGCGCCGGAGTGCCGAGGCTGCCAAGCACGCTGTCGATGGCGGCGCGCATGCTGTCATACGGCTGTGCGCCGTTGAGTACAACCGAGTCTTCGCCGACCATAAGGATTGTGTACGGCGTGCCCTGTGCTCCAAGCTTGATGGCTTCATCGTAGCTTGCCGCCACCTTTTTGGAGAACTCACCGCTGTTGAGGCATTGGTTGAACGCCGCCACATCAAGCCCGATGTTTTTGGCGATAACGGGCAGTTGCGCGAGGTCGAGACCGTTTGAACTGGGTGTTATTTCGTACACGCCGTCGATGAATTTAAAGAACGC
>CAZSQE010000157.1:0-5507 GCA_964608905.1 uncultured bacterium
CGCCCGGGGCGGGCGGGCTCAGACGCCGTGCTGCACGCGCCGCTGCAGGGCCTCCCAGCGGGTGTCCACCTCGGCCTGGACGAGCCGGACCTGCGCGGCGGTCAGGCCGCGCAGCCTCTCCTGTCGCGCCAGGTAGGGTTCGACCGGATCGCCCGGGTGCTCGGCGGTGACGCGCCAGCGCCGCCCGTCCTCCACCTCGTAGAGGGGGAAGACGCGGCAGCGCACGGCGGCCCGGCCCAGGGCGATGGTCTCGCCGCTCGGGCAGCCCCAGAGCGGCGGGCAGGGCGCGAGGACGTGCAGGAACCGGGTCCCGCGCACCGAGCGGGCCTTCTGCACCTTCTCGACCAGGTCCACGGGGTGGGCCACCGTGGCCGTCGCCGCGTAGGGGACGCGGTGCGCGGCGAGGATGCCCACGAGGTCCTTGGCCGGGTGCAGCCGCGGCGGATGCCCCGGCTCCGCGCGCCACGTGCCCCACGGCGTGGCCGTGCCGGCGCGGAGCCCCGAGTCCAGGCGGGCCTCGTGGTCGGCGCAGACGAAGAGGACGTCGGCGTCGCGCTCGGCCGCGGCCGACAGGGCGCCGAGCCCCGTGTCGAAGGCGGCCCCGTCGCCGGTCCAGGCCAGCACCACCGTCTCGCGGTCGCCGGCCGCGTCCAGCTCGGCGCGCCAGTCCTCGGCCGCCGCCGCGGTGTCGCCGGGCCCGGTCTCGCGCACCGGGACGCGCAGCGCGGGCCGTCCCGGGGCGCCCGGGCCGAGGCCCTCGCAGCGCGCCGGCATGGCGACCACGGTCTGCGGCCCCAGCGCCTTGAGCACGAGCCGCAGGGCGAGCGTGCCGCCGCAGCCGGCGCAGGGCGCCTGCCCCGGGGCGACCAGCTCGACGGGGGGGATGCGCTCCCGCAGGAAGGTCTGGGTCATGGCCGGGCCTCCGTCGCTTCCGTCTCCACCAGGGTGACGGCCCCGCGCGGGCACTCCTCGACGCAGATGCCGCAGCCCTTGCAGTGCTCGTCCGAGACGACGTAGCCGTCCCCGCCCTCGGCGCGGCCGATGGCGGCGTCGGGGCAGAAGAGCAGGCACAGGTCGCAGCCGTTGCAGACGCCGCAGGCGAGGCAGCGCCGCGCCTCGGCCAGCGCCTCGGCGGTCGTGAGCCCGAGGTTGGCCTCGGCGAAGCTCGCGCGGCGCTCGGCGAAGGAGCGGTGCCGGTCGGGCTTGGCCGGCGCGGGGGCGAAGTGGGCGAGGTTGAGCCGCTCGAACGGCACCACCTCGTTCACCGCCCCGTGGCGGCGGACCGGGTCGTCCCCGCGCCAGCGCGTGATGCTCGGGTTGCCGGTGCCGCCGGGGCGCAGCGAGTCCGGCGCGAGCGCGGGCAGGGCCTCGCCGGCCCGCTCGCGCAGGGCGCGGTCGATGCCGATGGCGGCGCGCTTGCCCGAGCCGAGGGCGTGCGCCACGGTGCGGGGCTGGCCGGCGACGTCGCCGCCGGCGAAGAAGCCCGGACGGCTGGCGTGGCCCCACTCGTCCACGCGCACGAGGAATCCGGCGCCGCCGAGGCCGCCCGGCAGGAAGTCGAGGTCCGGCTCCTCGCCCAGCGCGGTGAGCAGCAGGTCGGCGGGGATGTCGAAGCCGCTGCCCGGCACGGGCACGGGCCGCTCCCCGCCGGCCTGCATCCGCACGCACTCGACCGCGGTGAGCCGCTGCCGGGGACGCGCCGCCGAGCCCTCGTCGTACAGGGTGCGGATGGCGTCCATGGCGCTCTCGTTCTCGCCGTGCCCGGCCTTCCGCACCCCCACCGGCCAGGCCTGGAACTCGAAGCGCACGCCCTCGCGCAGGGCCTCCTCGACCGCCTCGGCGCTGGCCGAGAGGTCGGCGCGGGTGCCCTGGCAGAGGACGACCGGCTCGGCGCCGAGCCGCAGCACGGTGCGGGCGCAGTCCACCGCGGTGTCGGTGCCGCCGACCACGACCACCCGGCTGCCGAGCGTGCCGTGGTCGGCCGGCGTGGCGGCGCGCAGGAACTCGAGGCCGGGCCGGATGTCGGCGTCCTCCTGCCCGGCCAGCTCGAGCGGGCGGCTCACGCGCGCGCCGGTGGCGAGGAAGACGGCGGCGTACGTCTCGAGCTGCTTCCAGGGGAGGTTGCCGCCGGCGCGCACGCCGCAGCGGATGGCCACGCCCTGGGCGCGGACCCGCTCGATCTCGCGGTCCAGCACCTCGCGCGGCAGCTTGTACTCGGGGATGCCGTGGCGCAGGGCGCCGCCGGGCTCGGCCTCGGCCTCGAAGACCTCGACGCCGTAGCCCAGCCGCGCCAGGTGGTAGGCGCAGGCCAGCCCCGCCGGTCCCGAGCCCACGACCGCGACCCTCTCGGGGCGCGTCGGCGCGGGCGGCTTCGCCGGGCTCGCCGGCTCCAGGTCGCCCAGCACGCGCTCGATGGCGTGCAGGTTGACGGCCTCGTCGAACGAGGCGCGGTTGCACGCGGTCTGGCAGGGGTGGTCGCAGACGCGCCCGGTCACGCCGGGCATGGGGTTCTCGCGCAGCAGCAGGTCGCGGGCCTCCTCGAGGCGGCCCTGCCGCAGCAGCTCCATCGTCCCCTCGAGGTCCGCGCCCACCGGGCAGGCGACGTTGCAGGGCGCGACCATGTCGCGGTGGACGGGGCGCATGCGCTTCGCCGGCGCGGCCCCGCAGGGCGGCGGCGGGACGTCCCTGGTCTGGCGCTCCTCGGGCATGCTCGACCTCCGGTCTGCCGGCGGCGTCCCCCGCGCGGAGCCCCCGGCGCGTGGGGCCGGGGCCGCGGCGGGCGCCGCATCCGATCGGTACGCTCCCGGCGCATGGTTCGTGCCAGAGCCGGCCGGGCCGGGGCGCGCTCCGGAAGGCCCTCCGGCGCGCGCCCAGGCGGCGCATTCGGGGCCCCGCCGCGGCGGTTTCGTCACGCCCGAGGAAAGGACGGTGTGGCGCCGCGCTGCCAACCTGTCAGGCGGACGGCGCGGCCTGTCAGCCCCGCCGGCGCGCCGGGTTTGCGCCGTCCCGGGGCGCCGCCTACATTCGCCCCCCGGGCGTGCCGCCCGGCCGATCCCGACGGCGAGGAGACCATGGTCACGTTCAGCGAAGTCGCGCGCGGCAAGATCGCGGAACTGCTGGGGGCCGGGGGCCGGGAGGGCTCCGCCCTGCGCCTGTCCATCGTCGGGCGCCTCGGCGGCGAGTTCCAGTACCGGATGTCCCTCATGAAGCGCGGCGAGGGCGCCGACGGCGACGTGCGGGACGAGACGCAGGGCTTCCCCCTGGTGGTGGACGCGCGCAGCGCGCCCTACCTGGAGGGCACGGTCGTGGACTACGTCGAGGTCGAGGGGCAGCGCGGGTTCAAGATCGACAACCCGAACCCGCTGTGGCGGGACGCGCTGGCCGCCGCGGTGCAGCGGCTCATCGACGAGGACATCAACCCGGCGCTGGCCTCCCACGGCGGCTTCGTGCACCTGCTCGAGCTGCGGGAGGGCGTCGCCTACGTCGAGATGGGCGGCGGCTGCCAGGGTTGCGGCATGGCCAAGGTGACCATCAAGAACGGGGTCGAGTCCCGCATCCGCCAGTCCATCCCCGAGGTCCGGGAGGTGGTGGACGTCACCGACCACTCCGGCGGGAGGCATCCGTACTTCGGCCCGTCCGACCGGGGCGAGTCGCCCTGCTCCTGAACCGCAGGGGCCGCTGGCGCATCCGAAGACCCGACCCGAAAGGAGGCAATGATGCAGCGCAAGGCGACGGCGGTATGGAAAGGCGGTCTGAAGGACGGCAGGGGGACGATCACGGGCGAGAGCAAGGCGTTCCAGGACCTCGCCTACGACTTCCGGAAGCGCTTCGAGAGCGACCCGGGCACGAACCCCGAGGAGTTGATCGCGGCGGCGCACGCCGGCTGTTTCTCGATGGCCCTCTCGGGGGAGCTGGGCAAGGCCGGGCTGACGCCGGAGAGCATCCGCACCACCGCGGCCGTCACCCTCGAGATGCTGGAGGCCGGTCCCACCGTGACCGCCATCCACCTCGACGTCGTCGCGCGCATCCCCGGCGCCGAGGCGGCGGCGTTCCTGGCCGCGGCGAACGGGGCGAAGGACGGCTGCCCCATCTCCCGGCTGCTCAAGGCCGCGAAGATCACCGTGGCGGCGAGGCTCGAGTAGCCCGCGGCCGGTCCCGGAAGCACGAGGCCCCGTCCTCCGCGCGAGGACGGGGCCTCCGTCGTGCCGGGCCTCAGAAGCCCTGTTGCAGCGCCAGCACCCAGTACCAGCCCTTGCCCGGGCGGTCGTTGGGATGGACCAGCGCGGCCTCGCCGACGGCGAAGCCGAGCAGGTTCGCGCGCAGCGTCACCCCGTAGCTGGTGAGGGTCTGCCGCCAGCCGCCCGGCACCGTGCCGCCGCCGGACAGGCGCCGGCCCGGCTGGTACGCGGCGCCGGCGTCGAAGAAGAGCGCGGCCTCGACGGGTGGCACGGCCGGCGTGGGGAAGAGGCCGAGCGAGCCGAGGAGCGGCACCCGCAGCTCCACGTTGGCCACGCCCAGGCGCGTGCCGAGCAGCCGGTCGTAGTAGAGGTCCGTGGCCTGGGGGTCGCGGGCCTCCACCTCGGCCCCGACCGAGGTGTAGTCGTAGCCCCGGATGAACCAGGGGTCGCCGAGGTAGAGCGAGTAGAGGCGCTCGTCGCCCGCGCCGGGGCCGTAGCGCCCGTAGTGGAGCGCGCGCCCGGCAAGGACCAGGGCGCGGCCGAGCCGCAGGTAGCGCCGGTAGTCCAGCAGCAGCTCGTTGTAGCGGATGCTGCCCGCCAGCGCGTCGACCTCGAAGCGGAAGCGCTGGCCCAGGATCGGGCTGGTGCCCCCGAACACGCCGCTGTCGTGCACCAGCGCCACGCCGCCGCCGCCCAGGTTGAGCGCGGCCGGCAGGCCGCCGACGTCGTCGGTCGTCCGGTCCGAGAGCTGGGCCCCGGTGAGGGCGCTGTAGGTCCAGGTGTGGGCGCGGGCGGCGAACGAGATGTTGCGCGCGCCGCCGTTGAACTCGAGGCGCGAGAAGCGGCTGAACGGGTAGGCGACGGTGCCGACCAGCGCGCGCTCGATCTGCCACAGGGTGAGCAGCTCCTCGCTGTAGGTGGCGGCGGACTCGTCCTCGTAGACGCTGTAGTACTGCGTGATGTAGGGCAGCTGGCTCGCCTGCACCCCCCAGTCCCAGCGCGAGCTCAGGTTCTGGTAGACGGCGGCGGCCGCGGTGTTGTTGAGGTAGCTGCCCTCGACGCTCGAGACCTGCAGCAGCGTCATCAGCTGGTGGTCGCCGAGCATGTCGCTCCAGTAGAGGCCCGCCCCTCCGCCCACCGCCACGCCCGAGGAGCCGGCGGCCACGCCCAGCGTGGGCTGGGACACGTAGTCGAGCGTGAGCCGCGGGCGGTAGGCCGACAGGCCGAAGCGCATGGTGTCCACGGCGGCGAGCTGGACCCGCGCCGAGTCGGTCCAGCCCGGCCGCGGGCGCGGCGCGGGCGGCAGCACCGCCGCGCTCCAGCGCAGCG
>CAZSQE010000158.1:0-5482 GCA_964608905.1 uncultured bacterium
AACCAGTGGTCCCCGTCGCTGTCCGACGAGGAATCGAGCACCAGCCGCCGCGCCTCGAACAGGTCGCGCACGTTCGCGCCGTAGCGCCGGCGGAGCGTGAGGCTGCCGCTGCCGATGCGCCACTCGTTGCGGCCGCGGGCGAGCCACAGCGCGCCCCCCGCGAGCGCCGCCGTCAGCGCCAGGGCGACGGCGGCCGGCACCGCGAGCTCGGGCCGGTCGGGGACACCGCGCACGACGAGGAACGTGACCGCGGCGCCGAGCATGGTGATCACGCTCGTGAACCGCGCCTGCTGGCGGCGGGTCGCGAGGTTGGGCACCAGCGCGCGCTCGCCCTCGGGCGTCACGACCTGCTCCCACGGCTCGGGCAGCACGTCGCCGCCGGCGGAGGCCGCAGCGGCGAGCGATAGCGCCGTGTTGAGCGTCGCCGCGGCTTCCTGGCGGTCGGCCCGCGTGCCGAGCCGCGACAGCTCCACGCGCTGCGTCCCGGTCTCGAGCACGAGGAAGTCGTGCGGCACCGACAGCGAGATCCGGCGGATCGCGTCGCGCTCGAACGTGCGGCTGCTGCGGAGCGGACCGCGCATCCAGCGGACCGTCAGCCGCCCGCTCTCGATGACGATGTGGTCCACGCCCCACAGCAGGCGCAGCAGCTCGCCGATCGCCGAGACGCCGCCGAGCGTCCAGATCGAGAGCCACACGAGCAGGAACGCGCCGACCAGCACCGCCGGCCCCACCTGCAGCGGTTCGCGGCCGGGATCCGGCGGCGTCCCGGTGAGCAGCGCGATGGCGCCCTTGCCCAGGATCCACAGCGCGAAGGCCTCGCCGGCCGCCCACCCGCACAGCCATGCGCCCAGGAACGCCGCGCTGAAGAAGCGCCCGCGCTCGCGGATCCGCAGCCGGATCTCCCAGCCCTGGGTGGTGCGCTCGCCGATCATGCCGGAAGGTTATCGGCAGGCGGCACGCTCGGCATGCGCTCCTTCCCCCGCGGTGTCGGAGAGCGCCGCGCCGGGTCGGTGGGGCAGCCGCGTCTCCACGGGCCGGTGACCGGCGGGGGCGCGGTCAGGCGATCGTGATGCGGAAGCTGCACCTCGGGTCGCCGCGCAGCACCGACTCCTCGATCTCGACCCTGACCGGCCTGCCCACCACGGTCGAGAAGGCGACCTCGTTCCAGCCCGTGGAGCAGCGGCAGAAGTCGGCCGGCGTCCAGCCCGCCTTCACCAGCGGGCAGGCGCAGGGGGCGGGCTTGCCCGCGACGCGCAGGACGCCGGTCTTCTCGTCGTAGTCGGCCCGTTCCAGCCAGGCGCTCCTGGCCCTGGCCAGGAAGCCCGGCAGGTCGCCCCGGTGCTTCTCGAAGAACGGGATCCAGCGCCTGGCGCACTCGCGGCCCGTCTGCTGCAGCAGCTTCTGGCGCGTGGCGTCGTCGAGTTGCGCGCCCATGGCGGTCACCAGGAGGGCGAAGCGTTCGCGGGCGCCGTCGAGCTGCTGCTTCGTCTGCTCGCAATCGGCGGGGGCCGCCGCGGCCTGGTCCCTCTTCTCCTCGGCCCGGGCCGCGACCGGGGCCAGCAGGCTCAACAGACCGCAGCCGCACACGCCCGAGGCACAGGCCTTGAGGAACTCGCTCCGCTTCATGTCGTCCTCCGGGCATCCGTCGTGGGAGAAGCAGTCCGAGCCGGTCCCGGGCGCCGCGTTCCTCCACGAGGCCCTGCGTTCGACCCATCCTGCGCCGGGGGGAGGGCGCGGTTGGAGCGGCGCGCGACCAAAGGCCGGTTCCCGCGCACGAATCGGGACGTCCGGGCGACGAACGCCTGATGGGCAAGTGGGGAGTTCGTGCGGCGCGGTCGCATGGATGGCCGCCCGTTGCGCCCTGCGATGCCGACCTGCGTCGAGCGGGGGTACGATGTCCGGCTCGCCGTGGACTCCCTGGGCCGGGTGCACGTCGCCGCGCGCGCGGGGAACAGGTATCTTCGAAACGCGGCGCCCCGACCGGGAGAACGCGGCTTCCCGCGCGCGCCGCACCCAACTGGAACCGCGGGGCGTCGCGCGGGATGATCGCCCACGTCCCCCGGGACCATCTGCAGCATCTCGTTCGGAGGTTGGCATGCGGGCTCGGGTCGTCGCCTGGCTTCTCGCATTGGCGCTGGTGGTGTCGTCGCCGTTCGCGGCGCCGGCGGGCGCGGTGCACATCGAGAGCGGGGGGATCGAAGGCGTCCCGAGCGGCGTGCCCGGCGTCCTCGTCTTCAGGGGGGTGCCCTATGCGCGGCCGCCGGTCGGGGCGCTCCGGTGGCAGCCGCCGCAGCCGCCGGCGGCCTGGAGCGGTGTGCGCAGGGCCGACGGCGTCGCTCCGTGCTGCCAGCAGGTGCCATGGTCCGCGCCGCCCTGGACGGCGGAGTTCGTCACGCAGGAGCGGACGAGCGAGGACTGCCTCGACCTCAACCTCTGGACCGCGCAGGCTCCAGGTGGCGCGAAGCGCCCGGTGCTCGTTTGGCTGCACGGCGGCTCGCTGACCGGAGGATCCGGCGCGGTGGCCGTGTACGACGGCGCCCAACTCGCCCGTCGCGGCCTCGTGGTGGTGACCGTCAACTACCGCCTGGGCGCGCTCGGCCTCCTCGCGCATCCCGGGCTGAGCGCGGAGTCCCCGCGGCACGTCTCCGGGAACTACGCGCTGCTCGATTGCATCGCCGCGCTGCAGTGGGTCCGGCGCAACGTCGCGGCCTTCGGCGGTGACCCCGGTCGCGTGACGCTCGCCGGGCAGTCTGCGGGCGCCGATCTGGTCAGCGCGCTGATGCGCTCGCCCCTGGCGAAAGGGCTCTTCCACCGCGCCATCCTGATGAGCGGGGGTTCGTCCGACTGGTACCTGTCGCTCGCCGAGGCGGAGCAGGCGGGCGCGGCGTGGGCGAGGACTTTCCAGGACAGCTCGCTCGCGGCGCTGCGCGGGTTGCCCGCCGCCGGAACCCTGGTCGGCGGGCGCTTCGGGCTCGTGGCGGACGGCTGGTGCCTTCCCGCGAACGGACCGGCCGCTCCGGTGAGCGACGTGCCGATCCTGTCTGGCATGACCGCGGACGAAGGCAGCAGTGATCCCACGTACGGCAAGGTCACGGCCGCCGATTTCACGGCATTCGCGCGCTCGCGCCTGGACACGCTGGCAGACGAGGCGCTGCGGCTCTATCCGTTCTCCAACGACGAGCAGGCCGCCCTCGCGCAGAAGCAGAGCATGCGCGAGCAAGGGCTCTTCGGGACCCTGCGTTGGGCGCGCACGCGCGCCGCGCGGGACCACGCGCCACTGTACGCGTACTACTTCACGCGCGGCATCCCCTGGCCCGAGCATCCGGAGTTCGGCGCGTTCCACTCCTCGGACGTGCCCTATGCATTCGCGAACCTCCGGCTGCTGCACCGTCCCTGGCAGGAGGCCGATCGCCGCCTGTCCGAGACGCTCGCCGCGTACTGGGTCCGCTTCGCCGGGACGGGGGACCCGAATGGTCCGGGCTTGCCGGAGTGGCCGGCGTTCGATCCCGGCGAGCCGCGGCTGCTGGAGCTGGGCGCGACCGTGGCCTCGCGCCCGATCCTCGAACCCCGGCGCGTGGAGTTCTACGAGAGGTGCCTGGCGCTTCCCCGGCGCGAGTAGGCGCGGCGGGCGCGGGCCACTTGCGCCGCTGCTGAAAGGCCGTGCGGATGATCGCGAACGGCAGCCGCGCCGGGCCACGACCGGCGGCTTCTTGCGTGGTCTGTCGCCCCGAACGACACGGCCCGCCTGCGTTGCCGCAGACGGGCCGAGGATGCTCGAAAGTTGGTGCGCCGCGAAGGAATCGAACCTTCAACCTACTGATTAAGAGTCAGTTGCTCTGCCAATTGAGCTAGCGGCGCACGGCGCGCGCGGCCGGGGGCCGCGCGCAGGCGGGGAAAGCCCGGCTACTCTACGGATGCGACCCGTCATCGTCAAGCCGGCGCGGGTGACGCGCTGCGGGCCCCATGCTATCCTGCCCTGCCCTTCCCGACCCGCGTGCCGACCACCCCGAGAGGAGCCGCACCCCCCGTGACGCGTCCGCCGGAGCGCCGTTTCTTCATCCTGTTCCTGCGTTTCTGGCTGCCGGTGCTGGTCTACGTGACCGCCATCTTCACCCTCAGCGCCCAGCCCCACCTGAGCCCCCCGCTCGGTTTCACCTGGAACGACAAGTTCCTGCACATGCTCGAGTACCTGATCCTCGGGCTGCTGCTGGTCCGGGCCCTGCGGGCCCACCTGCGGGTGGGCCGGCCCCTGTTCGCGGCCATGATCGCGCTGGGATTCGTGGTACTCACCGGCATGGCGGACGAGTATCTTCAGTCCTTCATCCCGGGGCGGCAGGCCGACGTCTTCGACCTGCTGGCCGACGTGGCGGGCGGCGCGCTCGCCCAGCTCGTGTACGTGACGTTCGTGAGGAAGTGACCCATGGCCCCCAGGTTCCAGGCCCCGCGCGGCACGCGCGACCTGCTGCCCGACGAGCTCGGCCGCTGGCAGTGGGCCGAGGCGCGGGCGCGCGGCGTGCTCGAGCGCTACGGCTACCGCGAGATCCGCACGCCGCTGTTCGAGGACTTCGAGCTGTTCGCGCGCACCTCGGGCGAGTCGAGCGACGTCGTGCAGAAGGAGATGTACCGCTTCAAGGACCTCGGGGAGCGCGACCTCGCCCTGCGGCCCGAGTTCACCGCCGGCGTGATGCGCGCCTACCTCGAGCACGGGCTCGGCGGGCGCGCGCGCGTGCACCGGCTGTGGAGCCTCGGCCCGGTGTTCCGCTACGGGCGGCCGCAGAAGGGCCGCTACCGGCAGTTCTCGCAGATCAACTGCGAGCTGGTGGGCTCGCCCGCCCCCGGCGCCGACGTGGAGCTGATCACGCTGTTCGTGGACCTCTACGAGGCGTGGGGCTTCCGCGACCTGACGGTGGTGCTGAACAGCGTCGGCCAGCCGGCCTCGCGCCGCGCCTACGGCGACGCGCTGCGGGACTGGCTCGCCCCGGCGCGGGAGCGGCTCAGCGCCGACTCGCAGCAGCGGCTGGTGACGAACCCGCTGCGCGTGCTCGACACCAAGGACGCCGGCGACCTGGCGCTGTTCGGCGAGCTGGGCGCGATGCCGCGGCTGCTCGACGCCATCGACGCCGACGACCGCGCCCACTGGGAGGCGGTGCTGGCCGGGCTCGAGGCGGCGGGCATCCGTTACGAGGTGGACCACGGGCTGGTGCGCGGGCTCGACTACTACACCCGCACCGCCTTCGAGGTGCACGACCGCGCGCTGGGCGCGCAGAGCGCCCTGGGCGGCGGCGGCCGCTACGACGGGCTGATCGCCGAGCTGGGCGGCCCGCCCACGCCGGGCGTGGGCTTCGCCATCGGGCTGGACCGCGCCCTGCTGGTGCTGGAGGAGCGCGGCGACGCCGCGCCGGCGGCGCCCGCCGGGATCTACGTGGCGGCGATGGAGCCGACGCGGGCGGCGGCGCTGGCGCTGGCGCGCGCGCTGCGGCGG
>CAZSQE010000159.1:0-5452 GCA_964608905.1 uncultured bacterium
CCCCTCGCCGGCTCAGGGTGCCCCCAACGCCCCCACCTCGATAAGTACAAAGTTTCGATGGAATACGACGGCTCGCTCGATGTACGGTCCCGGGCGTGGAGCGGCTGAACTACCAGCACCTGCTGTACGTCTGGCTGACCGCGCGCGAGGGTACGGTCGCCCGCGCCGCCGCGAAGCTCCTGCTCGCGCCTTCCACCCTCAGCGGCCAGATCCACCGCTTCGAGGAGACGCTGGGCGAGCGGCTGTTCGCGCGGCGCGGGCGGCGCCTGGAGCTGACCGAGGCCGGGCGCGTCGCGTACCGCTACGCCGACGAGATCTTCTCGCTCGGGCAGGAGTTCCAGGAGACGCTCCGCGGCCAGCGGGCGGGCCGGTCGGTGCGCGTCGTCGTCGGGTTGCTCGACGTCCTGCCCAAGCCGATGGTGCAGCGCATCCTCGACCCGGTGTTCTCGGGGAAGGAGGAGATCCGCGTCGTGTGCCGGGAGGACCGCTCGCTCGACGGGTTCCTGTCCGAACTCGCCGTCTACGGCGTGGACATGATCCTCTCCGACGCGCCCGCCGGCCCGGGCCTCCCGATACGGCTGTTCAACCACCTGCTGGGCGAGTCGGGCACCAGCTTCTTCGCCACCGCGAGCATCGCGCGCCGGCTGCGGCGCGGGTTCCCCCGCTCCCTGGATGGCGAGGCGCTGCTGCTGCCCGGCCGGAACGCGGCGCTGTACCGGGCCCTGGAACAGTGGCTCGCGGCGCAGGGCATCCGCATGCGGGTCGTGGGCGAGATCGACGACAGCGCCCTGCTCAAGCTCTTCGGCGAGGCCGGGCGAGGGGTGTTCGCCGGACCCTCGGTCGACGAGCGCGAGATCCGGCGACGGTACGGCGTGGAGGTCGTGGGCCGGGTGGATAGCATCCGGCAGCGCTTCTACGCCATCAGCGTGGAACGAAGGATCCGCCACCCGGCCGTGCTGGCGATCACCGAGCGGGCGCGGCGGGAGATCTTCGGCTGAGCGGCGGGGCGGACCCGACCGACGGAGGCGGTGCGAACCATGGACCAGGTCTCGATCTTCCTGCTGACGGTGGCCGGGGTCTTCCTCGTCGGCGTCCTCGGCGAGTTGATCTTTTAGCGCACCCAGGTCCCCGACGCGGTCTGGCTCGTGGCGGTCGGCGTCCTCCTGGGCCCCGTCACCGGTGTGCTGCGGCACGACTGGCTGGAGATCATCGCTCCCTTCTTCGCCGCGCTCACGCTGATCGTCATCCTGTTCGACGGCGGCCGGCACCTGCGCGCCGGGGAACTCGGCCGACCGGCGCTCCCCGCCGTCGGCCTGGCCCTGCTCACCTTCGGCTTCTCGTGCGCGGCCGTGGCCATCCTGGCCCAGGCGGCCGCGGCCGTCGGCTGGCTCCCGCGCCCGTGGACCCTGCAGCACTCCCTCCTGCTCGGGACCATCCTCGGCGGCCCGAGCTCGGTCGTCATCCTGCCGTCCATGACGGTGGCGCGCGTGCCGCCCGCCACCGCGGCCGTCGTCGGCCTGGAGTCGGCGATCACCGACGTGCTCTGCGTCGTGGGCGCCGGGACGATCATGCAGTTCCTTCTCCGCGGGGCGGAGGCGACCGCGCCCGCGGCGGTCCTGGGCCGGATGTTCGGCATCGGGTTCGGCCTCGGGGCCGCCACGGGCGCGATCTGGATACCCGTCCTGGCCCTGCTGCGGGGGAAGCGGAGCGCGTTCCCCCTCACCCTCTCGGGGCTGCTCATCCTCTACGTCGTGGTGGACCGCGTGGGCGGCAGCGCGGCGCTGGCGGTGCTCACGTCCGCCGTGCTGGTGGGCAACGCCTCGTGGATCCTGCGCAAGGCGAGGATCAGGGTGGAGCCGGTCGCCGCCGCCGAGGACGGCGACATCTACAGCCAGCTCGTCTTCATCGTGAAGTCGTTCTTCTTCACGTTCATCGGCGCGATGCTGGGGCCGCCCCGGGGTCTCGCCGCGCTGGGCCTCGTCCTGGGGCTGGCGCTGCTCCCGGTGCGCCTGCCGGGGGCGTGGCTCACCTCCCGGCTGCTGCGCCTGCCGCCGGAGGAGAGCGGCATCGTGAGCGTGGCCGTGCCCCGCGGACTGGCGGCCGGGGTCCTCGCCACGCTGCCCGCCGCCGCGGGGATCCCCGGGACGCAGGGGCTGTCCGGCGTGGTGTTCCCGGCCGTGGTGACGACGATCCTCGTCTTCACCGTCGGCTTCCGTCTCGTGCGGCGGGGACGCGGCCCGAGGGACGGCGGCGTCGACGCACCCGTCGCCCCGGGCGCCGGGCCTCCCGACGACGCCGACGCCTCCGGCCTCCAGCCCTGACGGAACGGGCGGCCCGGCTCCCCGCCGGGCCGCCCGCCGCGTCCGCGGGTCGCGTCAGAACATCCAGCGCACCGACAGGTTGAACGTGTCGCTGCCCACGGCCTCCTCGGCCAGGGCGGACGTGGCGCCCAGCATGAAGAAGGTGTAGTCGAGGCCGATGGCGGCACGCTCGCTCAGCAGGTAGCGCACCCCGCCCTTGAAGAGCAGCGTGGCGTCGCCGCCGCTGTCCTCCTCGGTGGACGCCAGCGTGAGGCCGACGCCCGCGCCGAGGAACGGCTCGAGCTTCGAGTCGTTGGCGAGGTGCACGACGGCGTTGAGCACGACCGGGACCTGCGTGAGCCCGCCGAGGTCCTCCTCGTCCTCCCCGGCCGGCAGGCCGTTGTGGATGAAGCCGGTCTCCAGCTCGAGGGCCCACCAGCGGTTGAAGCGGTACCCGCAGGTCGCGCCCAGGTGGAAGCCGAGGTCCGCCTTCTCGTCCTTGCTCTCCTCCTGGTCCAGGTGGCAGAGCCCCAGACCGCCGCCCAGGTACCAGCCGGTGGCCGGCTCGCCGCGGGCGACCGACGGCTGGAGGACGCAGACGACACACAGCAGGAGCAGCACCAAGCAGCACCGCAGTCCGTTCACATCCCCCCCCTCGTGGTCACCGGCGCCAGGAACCGAGGCGACGGCGGTGGAACGTCTCGCCGAGCGACAGGTGGTGGTTCGGGCGTCCGCGGCCGGAACCGCGAGCGCTATCTTCGGCCGGCCTCCTTCGGTCCGGCCTGCGGACGGGCGATGGTGAACGCCCTCGCCACGTCGTTGAGGACATTGCCGTGCACGTCGGCCGGGCGCTCGAGATAGACTACGTACGAGGCGGCGCCCGGCGCGCGGGCGTGCGAGCCGGCGTCCCACCCGCCCGGCGGGGCCGGGATGCCGGCCGCATTCGTGGCCGTGTAGCGCGCCGCCGCGATGCCGCCCTCGGCCTCCCACCCCGGGTCGGGCACCAGCTCCACCGCGGGGTCGGTGCTGACGCCCAGCGAGTCGAGCGGCCGCAGGAACGCCCGCGTCCCCGCCACCGCCGACATCGAGAAGGGGAAGCGGAACTCCACCCGCAGGCGGCCGGGCGGCAGGAGAGCGGCCGGGTCCGTTCCCGGGTTCGCCTCGACGTCGATCGCGACCGGCGCCACCCAGACCGGGTTGGTGATGCAGCGCTCGCCCGCCACGGGGTCGCGCGCGGTGGCGACGACGGCGGCGAGGCGGTCCATGGGCGTCGGCAGCGGCCGCGCGTCCGCCACCCCCTCCGGGCCCGCGGGCACGAGGAACGAGTCGCGCGCCACCGCCGCGATCCGGTCGAAGCGGAACGCGGCGACGTCGCCGGCGCCGGGCGTGACGGAGCGCCGCCACGTGCTGCGCACCCAGGCGTCCTCGCCGGGCAGCGGGACCAGCGCGGTGCGCCCGCCGTCGAACACGCCGGAGCCGCCGATGCGGCCGTCCGCGTTCTCCCACCGGCTCGCCGCGTCGTGCCAGCGCGCGGCCCCGGCGTCCGGATCGTGCCGCCCGTCCGCGTCGAGGGCGAACGTCAGGATGGGACCGTCGGTGACGACGGTGTTGCCCTCCGCGAACGCGGCGACCGGGTCCCGCTCGCCCGCCGGCCGGTCGTGCGCGAGCACGTAGGTGCGCACCCGCGCGAACGCGTTGCCGTGCAGCCAGCCGGAATAGGGCACGGCGGTGGCGGTGACCTCGTCGGCGTAGTTGAAGTCGCCGTGGGCATCGGAGCCGGCGCTCAGGTAGAGCTTGCGGATGAACCGCTCCCCGGGCGCCTCCCGGAACCCGAAGGACAGGCAACGGCCGATCTGGCCGAACAGGGTGTCCAGCGAGCGCGACAACTCGCCGTCCCAGGCGTTGGCGCGGAACCGCTGCGCCGCCGGCCCGCCGGCGAAGGGGTTCATGGCGTCGAAGGCGCTCGAGGCCGGCAGGCGGCCGTCGTCGCGGGCGACCTCGTCCATCTTGATGTTCCACACCTCGGAGCCCTTGAAGAGGAACTCGCGGCCCGCGGCGTCCACGAGCGGGCCGGCGCCCGAGTCGTAGGGCGGGAAGCCGATGCCCTGGGCGAAGTACTCGGGCGGCCAGACGAAGCCCTCGAGGTTGGGATGCGCCGCGTAGAGGAAGCCGCCCGGGCCGGCCGCCTTCATCCCCGCCAGGACCGCCTCGAGGGTGTTGGGGTTCTCGAGGCGCGAGGTCAGGAACCGCCCGCCGTGCCACGGCCCCTCGAAGTGGCGCGTGTCGTAGGCCAGCAGGTGGTGCCCGAGGTTCGGCGCGACCGAGCCGTCCTGGTTCGAGCCGCGCCGCAGCGTGATCTCCTCCCCCGCGAGGCGGCCGAGGTTCCCGCGGTACCAGGCCGCCTCGGCCGCGTGCCCGTCCGCCAGCGCGGCGGTCGGCCCGGCGCGCGGCGCCGAGCCGGTGTCGTACGGACGGTCCGAGTAGAAGATGTTGTGGTCCGTGACGACCACGCTGTCCCGGAACGCGCCCCAGTTGCCGTCGCGCGGCCGGGTCTGCACGAGCCCCAGGGCGTAGGCGGATTCGAGCAGCATCAGCACCGGCCCGGCGTAGGCCTTGTGGGCGCCGTTCGCGTCCAGCACCCCCGAGGTCGTCTGCTCGGCGATCGTGTGCACGTGCGTGTCGTAGTAGCGGTCGGCCGCGTCGAAGACGGGGAACTGCGCCGGCTCGAACAGCACCCGCAGCACGCGGCGGCTCGTCAGGCGCTGCCGCCAGAAGAGCACCGGTCGCGTCCACTCGACCTCGGCCCGCAGGTAGTGGACGTCGGGCGTCCCGTGGCGGGCGAGCGCGGCGTGCGGCAGGCGCACGACGTAGTGCCAGAAGTCCCGGACCGGCTCGCCGGCGTCGAGCCCCCCGCGCGCCTCGCCCAGCGGGCCCACGAGGGTGGCGCCGTTCAGCGAGTCGGGGCCGTCGCGCTGGTCCACGAAGACGGGCGGCCCGACCGGCGCCCCGTCGGCGCACTCGAACACGCGGACGCACTCCACCCGCCGGCCGCCGCGGAACTGCGGGAAGAAGAACAGCACCGGCACGTAGTCCCGCACGGTCTTCCAGGGCGCGTCCATGACGACGTCGGTGCCGGCGCGGTCGGCGGGTGG
>CAZSQE010000160.1:0-5448 GCA_964608905.1 uncultured bacterium
GTCACCGACCGCATCCGGGCCCGCGCGCTCGAGCTGGGCTTCGATGCGGTCGGCGTCGCCGCCGTCGCCGGCGGCACGCCGGACGCGGAGCGCTTCGAGCGCTGGCTCGACGGCGGGAGGCACGGCGGCATGGACTGGCTCGCCACCACCCGCAACCGCGGCCGCCGCGCCGACCCCGCGCGCATCCTGCCCGGGGTGCGCTCCATCGTCTGCGTGCTGCTGTGCCACGAGCCCGCCGCGGACGCGGCGCGCGACGCGCGGCTCGGGCGCATCGCGCGCTACGCCGCCGGCGAGGACTACCACCGGGTCATGCGCGACCGGCTGGGCACGCTCGAGCGCGACGTCACGGCCATGCTGCCCGGCTCGCGCGCCCTGTGGTACTCCGACACCGGCGCCATCCTCGAGCGCGGCTGGGCCGAGCGCGCCGGCCTGGGCTGGAACGGCAGGCACTCGGGCTTCCTCTCCCCCACGCTCGGCTCGTGGCTGCTGCTGGGCGAGGTGCTGGTGGACCGCGAGCTCGAGGCCGACACGCCCTTCGGCCCCGAGCGCTGCGGCGCCTGCACGCGCTGCCTCGAGGTCTGCCCCACCCGGGCCATCGTCGGGCCCGGCGAGGTGGACGCGCGGCTGTGCCTGTCCTACCTGACCATCGAGCACCGCGGCGCCATCCCCGCCGCGCTGCGGCCGCTGGTCGGCGACCGGGTCTTCGGCTGCGACCTCTGCCAGGAGGCCTGCCCGTGGAACCGCTTCGCCCCGCCCACGCGCGAGCCGCGGCTGCTTGCCCGGCCGCTCGAGGGCTGGTCGCTCGAGGGCTTCCTCGCGCTGGACGAGGCGGGCTTCCACGCGCTCTTCGCCACGAGCGCCGTGCGGCGCGCCGGGCGCGCCGGCTTCCTGCGCAACGTCTGCGTCGCCCTCGGCAACCGCGGCGACGCGGCAGCCGTGCCCGCCCTGCGCCGCGCCGCGGCCGACGACCCGGACGAGGTCGTCCGCGAGCACGCAGCCTGGGCCGTCGGGGAGATCGCCCGCCGCTCGGGCTCGACCGACGCCTGCTGATCCTCCCGGCCAACACCGTTCGCTGGAATGGACTGCGGAATCCGCACGACAAAACTGCGGATTCCGCAGCAAGTCATGGTCCGAATGGTGTAAGTTGCGTATCCAATGGGCCATGGATGGTGGCACGTGCCGTGCGCTATCCCTGGGCTCGGGGCGGCACGCCGGTCTGCGGCCGATGAACCCCGGCCGCGCGCGTTCCCGGCGGCGGCGCGCGACCGCTGCGGCGGCGCGGTGAGACGAGACACTCTCCAACCCACGGTGTGGGACCGAGGACAGACATGAAGAAGCGCATCATCATCCTGCTCGCCGTCGTCGCGGTCGCGGCCGCGGCCTTCTGGATCGTCCGCGCCCGGCGCGGCGACGGGGCCAGCACCTACCGTTTCGCCCGGGTCGAGCGCGGCGACGTGCGGCAGGTGGTCTCCACCACCGGCACGCTGCAGGCGATCAAGTCCGTCCAGGTCGGCACGCAGGTGTCGGGGCAGCTCTCGGCGATCCACGTGGACTTCAACGACCACGTGCGCAAGGGCCAGTTGCTCGCCCGCATCGACCCGACGCTGCTCCAGCAGGAGGTGCGTTCGGCCGAGGCCAACGTCGAGCGCGCCTCGGCCTCGCTGGACGAGAAGAAGCGGGAGTTCGGGCGCGACACGCTCCTGTTCGCGCGCAAGGTCCTGTCGGAGAGCGACTACGAGACGTCGCGCTACAACTACCGCGTCGCCCTGGCCGACCTGCAGTCCGCGCGCATCTCGCTCGCCCGCGCGCGGCGCAACCTCTCCTACACCGAGATCTCCTCCCCGATCGACGGCGTGGTCGTCGAGCGCAACGTGGACGTGGGCCAGACCGTCGCGGCCAGCCTCTCGGCGCCCCAGCTCTTCCTGCTGGCCGAGGACCTCTCGAAGCTGGAGATCCTGGCCTCGGTGGACGAGAGCGACATCGGCCAGATCCGGCAGGACCAGGACGTGACGTTCACCGTCCAGGCCTACACGGACAAGACGTTCAAGGGCAGGGTGCGCCAGGTGCGGCTGCAGTCCACCACCACCTCGAACGTGGTCACCTACACGGTCGTCGTCTCGCTCGAGAACCCCGGCGGCCAGCTGCTGCCGGGCATGACCGCGACGGTGGACTTCGAGGTCGCCAAGGCCGCCGACGTCCTCAAGGTCGCGGGCGCCGCCCTGCGCCTGCAGCCCACCGCCGCGATGCTCGCGCAGCTGCCGAAGCGGGAGCGGCCCGACTCGACCCGGCGGGCCGCGGCGGGCGCCGGGTCCGGCCGGAGGGATCCGGGCCTGGCCGCGAGGAGCACGTCCGGGGGCGGCACCTCGTCCGGCCGCCTCTGGTATCTCGACGGGAAGGGCAGGCTCGCCGTGATGCCCGTGCGCACCGGCATCAGCGACGGCAAGTCCACGCAGGTCTCCGGCCCGCCCGCGCTCGAGGCCGGCCTCGAGGTCATCGTGGCGGTGACCAGCGGCAAGGCGTCCAAGACCACCACGGGCGCCGCCAGCCCGTTCCAGCAGACCCAGCCGCAGCGCGGCCCCGGCGGCCGTCCGCCGGGCATGTGAGCCGGGGGTGACGACGATGTCCGCTCCCGAGGTCATCCGCACGGAAGGGCTGCAGCGCGTCTTCCACATGGGCCACGTCCAGGTCGCGGCGCTGCGCGGCATCGACCTGCGCGTCGAGCGCGGCGAGATGATCGCCGTCATGGGGCCGTCGGGCTCCGGGAAGTCCACGCTCATGAACATCATCGGCTGCCTCGACCAGCCGACCGCCGGCGCCTACCACCTCGACGGCGCGCGCGTGGACGGGCTGAGCCGCGACGACCTGGCCACGGTGCGCAACCAGAAGATCGGTTTCGTGTTCCAGGGGTTCAACCTGCTGCCGCGCACGCAGGCCATCGACAACGTCGAACTGCCCTTGCTCTACGACGCGCGCGACACGCACCGCGACACCCGCGCCGTCGCCGCCCGGGCGCTCGAGCGCGTCGGCCTCGCCGACCGCATGCACCACGAGTCGAGCGAGCTGTCGGGCGGCCAGCAGCAGCGCGTGGCCATCGCCCGCGCGCTCGTGACCGGGCCGGCCATCGTGCTGGCCGACGAGCCGACCGGGAACCTCGACACCCGCACCTCGATCGAGGTGCTGGCGCTCTTCCAGGAGCTCAACGACGCGGGCATCACGATGCTGATCGTGACCCACGAGCCCGACATCGCGCGCTACACGAAGCGGATCGTCGAGCTGCGCGACGGCCACGTCGTGCGGGAC
Organism: uncultured bacterium; assembly: GCA_964608905.1. Lineage (GTDB taxonomy): Bacteria > Eisenbacteria > RBG-16-71-46 > RBG-16-71-46 > RBG-16-71-46 > JANXPZ01. The sequence continues at coordinate 3,301 of CAZSQE010000160.1, forward strand.
GAGCCGGTGCGCGACCGCCGCGACGCGGCCCGGGACCTCGCCCAGCTGCCACCCGAGCCCGCGGAGGCATGACATGAAGCTCACCCGTCTCGCCAGGCTGGCCGGCCAGAGCATCCGCAAGAACAAGATGCGCACGCTGCTCACCATGCTGGGCGTGATCATCGGCGTCGCCGCGGTCATCGTCATGGTGGCCGTCGGCCAGGGTGCGCAGTCGCAGATCCGCTCGCGCATCGACAAGCTGGGCACCAACCTCATCGTGATCACGGCCGGCTCGAGCGCGGCGGGCGGCGTCAGCCAGGGCGCCCAGACCTTCAACCGGCTCACCATCAAGGACGTCGAGGCCATCCGGGCGGGCTCCACGCTGGTCACCGGCGTCTCGCCGGTCATCTTCGCGGGCGCCCAGGTCATCGCCGCCAGCGGCAACTGGCGCACGCGCGTCCACGGTGTCTCGACCGACTACGCGACCATCCGCGACTGGGACGTCTCCTCGGGCGCGCTCTTCACCGACAACGACCTGCGCACCAGCCGCAAGGTGGCGGTCATCGGCAAGACCGTGGCGGACGGGCTGTTCGAGGGTTCGGACCCGGTGGGCCAGACCATCCAGCTGCGCAGCGTGCCGTTCGAGGTCATCGGCGTGCTGGCCGCCAAGGGACAGTCCGCGGACGGCTCGGACCAGGACGACCTCATCCTCGCCCCCTACACGACCGTGCAGAACCGCCTGCAGGGCCACCAGTTCATCGGCCAGATCATCGCCAGCGCCGCGAACCGCGGCGACATCCCGCTGGCCGAGGCCGAGATCAAGTCGGCGATGCGCGTCTCGCACCGCCTGGGCGTCGCCGACAACGACGACTTCACGGTGCGCGACCAGACCGACCTGGCCAAGACCGCGCAGGAGACCACGCGCGTCATGACCTGGCTGCTGGCCGCCATCGCCAGCATCTCGCTGCTGGTGGGCGGCATCGGCATCATGAACATCATGCTCGTCTCGGTGACCGAGCGCACCCGCGAGATCGGCATCCGCATGGCCGTCGGTGCGCGCGGCAACGACGTGCTGAAGCAGTTCCTGGTCGAGAGCACGGTCATGAGCGTGGTCGGCGGGTTGATCGGCGTGGCCGTCGGCTGGCTGGGCGCCCTGGTGCTGCGCCTGGTCACCGGCTGGCAGACGGTGGTCTCGCCCCAGACCGTGATCGTCGCGCTGGTGTTCTCCGCGACCGTCGGCATCTTCTTCGGCTACTACCCGGCCCGCAAGGCCGCGGCGCTGAATCCCATCGAAGCGCTGCGCTACGAATGAGGCACGTCACCATGCGCATCCGTCCCCTCACCCGCCGCCACGCCGCCGGCGCGGCGCTCGCCGTCGCGCTGGCGCTCGGCTCCGCCGCCCCGGCCGCCACCGAGACGCGCACCATCACCTTCGACGAGGCCGTGTCCATCGCGCTGCAGCGGAACGTCGCGCTGCAGCAGGCCCGCAACAGCGAGGCCAGCAGCGCCGTGAGCGCGCGCGGCGCGCTGATGGAGTTCCTGCCCAACCTCTCGCTCTCCACGAACGGCTCGAAACACTACGGACGCACCTTCAGCGAGGAGGAGGCCCGGATGATCGACCGGAACACGCGGTCGCTGAACCTCGGGCTCTCGTCCTCGCTGACCCTGTTCGACGGCCTCGGCAACGTCGCCGCGCTGCGCCGGGCGCGCCTGAGCCGCGAGGCCGGCGGCGACGAGGTCGAGCGGGCGCGCCAGACCGTCGTCTACGACGTCATCCAGGCCTACCTCACGCTCATCGCGCAGCAGCAGCAGGTCGGGGTGCAGCGCAGCGACCTCGCCGCGCAGGAGCTGCAGGAGCAGCAGGTGGACTTCTACGTCCGCGCCGGCAAGCGCACGATCGGCGACCTGTACACGCAGCAGGCGGCCACGGCGGCGGCGCGGGTGGCCCTGCTCCAGGCGCAGCGCGACCACGAGGTGAGCCAGGTGGGCCTCATCCGCACGTTGCAGCTCGACCCGCGCGGCGACTACGCGTTCGCCACCCCCGCCGCGGGCGACAGCGTGCCGCCCGAGTCCGCGTACGAGCTGCAGGCGCTGCTCGACCGCGCCCTCGCGCAGCGCACCGACCTGCGCGCCGCCGCGGCGCGCCTGGCCGCGGCGCGCCAGGGCGTG